>JBBDNB010000063.1 GCA_040877935.1 Chitinophagales bacterium | reverse complement strand
ACCTAAGGGAATGGCTGCACAAAACAGTAAACTCCATGAAACCGGACACCATTAAGAGTATAACCTCAAACCACCATTACAGGAATAATTTTAATGCGGCATTTTATAGTTAAAATGGTATTAAAACAAGTGATAGATTCAACGGGTGAAATGATCGTCAATAATGATACACTGCGCTATTATACCGGTTACCACATAGATTTCAACAGCGATTTTATAATTGTTCCGGAAAGATTTACTGTTATAGAAAAATTAGGTGCGGTGAATAATTACGTTATTCCAAATTACGCCTGCTATACAGACAATGAAGTGTTTCAGGTGCAATGTTATGAAGATGACAATATTTTATATAAGGTCACTCCCTCTTCAAAATGCGACTATTTATTTTTAAACATCCAGGACAAGCAAAAAACCTATATAAAAACTTACCCCAACCCTGCCCACACCACCTGGTATATTCAAAACGAAATGACTGGAATACTTGAACTCTACTCACTTTCGGGAAAGAAAGTTTTTAGCAAGCAAATCCAATCTGGAACGGAACAAATCAATATCAGCCAATTCGCAGAAGGCATATATTTCTATAAGATCAGCAGTGAAAACGGAGAAATAATGAAAAGCGGGAAAATGGTGAAGCAGTGAAACTAAGCCTATGTCAGGCAACAAAAAAACGGAAGCCTTCTAAAAAAGCTTCCGTTATCTGTGGTAGCGAGGGAGGGGCTCGAACCCTCGACCTCAGCATTATGAATGCTGCGCTCTAACCAGCTGAGCTATCTCGCCAAATTTGAGGCACAAAAATAGTCATTTCATTTATTGAAGCCAATTAATAATTCTTTTTTCTTAGAAATTGCTGAATGGAAATTTTTCACCCGCTTTTATTCCTTTTTCAGTTTGTATTAATGTACTGCATTCTATTTTGGGATCGTGCTCGTAAAAAAGCACATAATCCTTTTCCAAAGCCTTTTTCAGGAATTCATCCTTTTCATCCATAGTCACAAGTGGCCGTACATCATAGCCCATAACATAGGGAATGGGGATGTGGGCAGGAGAGGGCAGCAGGTCGGCACAATAGGCCAGGGTTTTTCCTTTATAATTGATCTCCGGAATCAATTGCGATTCGGTGTGTCCATTGGCCAGAGTAAATTCCATAAAATCAAAAGGCGATTTCCCTGCTTCAATAAATTTCAACTGCCCGCTTTCTTCTATGGGCAGAATATTTTCTTTTAAAAAAGAGGCTTTCTCCCTTTGATTAGGATTCACGGCCCATTCCCAGTGTTTTTGATTGCTCCAATAAGTGGCGTTTTTAAAAGTGGGCAGTAGTTTTCCTTCTTTATTTCGCTCTACGGCTCCCCCACAATGATCAAAATGCAGGTGGGTCAATATCACATCGGTAATATCATCGGGATGAAAGCCGTATTTTTTCAGTGAGCCTTCCAAACTATCCTCACCATGTGGTTGGTAATGGCTGAAAAATTTTTGGCTCTGCTTATCGCCCATTCCTGTGTCGATCAATATCAGTTTGTTGCCTTCCTCAACCAACATACAACGCATGGCCCAGGTGCAGAGGTTGTCTTTATCAGGTTCGTGGTATCGGCTCCACAAGGTTTTGGGCACTACGCCAAACATGGCACCGCCATCCAGTTTGAAAAACCCGGTTTCTATGCTGTAAATATTCATGGTAAATTTGTTTTTGTGCAGAATATAGTGAAACTATGTTTTTTAGAAAAGGATGATTGCATCTAATCGCTTATTTTTTATATGAGGCCGAAGAACACTTCGGTAAATTATGAATTTCTAATGACCTGAGCTCTTAAATAATTATCGAACTCAGTTCACCTATGAGCGATGCTCCTATTATCTATTTTGATAACAGGGATTTTATCTGATTATCAGAAAGAAAGCAGTTTAGTTATATGATAGGTTGTATATTCCGGGTTGAATCCATCCAAAATCAGGAGAAGACTACTGACATTTACATTTTTATACAAAATCCCGGATTTAAAACAGCATTAAGCAAAAAATTGAATAAATTAAATTTTAATTGAAGATTACATTAAAATACCTTCTTTTTTTACTAACTTGATTAATTATGTTGAAAAGTTCAAACACAGTCTCTATATGCTTTGTAAAGACAATGCTTCTATTGTGTTTTGCTGCTTTCTTGTTTCCCTCAGAAAATTTATTTGCCCACAACCCCAATTCTGATCTTTCCAATTCTACTCTATTAGAAAAAGGTATTGTACAATTCATTCCCAATAAAGGTCAATGGGATGAGCGCGTACTCTACAAAGTTCCAATGAATAATGGCAGTATTTATCTTGAAAATAAGGCCCTTACTTTTCAGCATTTCGACAGCGATGATTTAAATGAAGTATTTGGTCATGCGGCTAAAAATGGAAACAAACAACCGGAATTGAAAACCCATGCATACCGGATGAATTTTAAAAATGCCCAGGCTACTCTACCCGAAGCCCAATATCCTTTTGAACATTATTACAATTATTTTAGGGGAAATGACCCTGGTAAATGGGCTGCTAATGTTTCATCCTATCAGCAAACGGTATATAAAGAATTGTATTCCGGTATTGATCTGGAGCTCTTCCAGGGCGAGAGCAGTTATTTCAAATATCAATTTAGACTGGAACCCGGAGCCGATCACAGTGCAATTGCCATTGAATATGAAGGGCTGGACAGTATTTGGATTAAAGGCAAGGACTTGCATTATCGCAGTTCATTGTTTGAAATCAGGGAAACTAATCTTTTGGCATACCAGGAGATTGCAGGGGAGAGAATGGAGGTAAGCTGCCGGTTTTATTTGCAGGGCAATACTTTGAAATTTGAAATTGGCAGTGAATACAATCCTGATTATGAATTGGTCATTGATCCGGATATTATATTTTCAACCTATACCGGTTCTTTTTCCGATAATTTTGGATTTACCGCCACTTATGATAGTGCCGGAAGCTTGTATGCCGGGGGAATTGTTTTTGGGGCAAATTACCCGACAACAACAGGAGCTTTTCAGGAAAATTTTTCAGGTGTGGTAGATGTGGGCATTAGCAAATTTACTTCAGATGGATCTGCCCTGATCTATTCTACTTATTTGGGAGGGGTTGATACAGAACTTCCCAGTAGTTTGGTTGTAAACAGCAATAATGAGCTTATTGTAATGGGGTCTACCGGATCAATTGATTTCCCTACAAGTTTGGATGCATTTGACAGAATTTTTAATGGTGGAAGTGCCGTTTCATTTCCCAATAATGGTGCAGTTTTCAGTGATGGAACGGATATTTTTGTTACAAAATTCAATGCAGACGGATCTGCATTGTTGGGTTCTACATACATTGGCGGAACGGATAATGATGGAATAAATGACAATGCTACAGCACTTATGCAATATAATTATGGTGATCAGTTCAGGGGCGAGGTCATTGTTGATGATCAAGGCAATATCTATGTGGCCTCAAGCACAAATTCATCGAATTTTCCGGTCACAGGGGGTGTCTTCCAACCAGTAGCCCAGGGCGGTCAGGATGCCTGTGTTTTTCAGCTTTCGCCAGACCTTGATGCAATGGTATGGAGCTCATATCTCGGTGGGTCACAAAACGATGCAGCCTATGCAATGGCACTGGACGATGCCGGCAATCTCTATGTTTGTGGGGGTACCAATAGTTTCAATTTTCCTGTAGGCCAAAATGGATTGAATACCACTTTCAATGGAAGTGTAGATGGTTTTATTGTTCGGATCAACCAGGCAGGTGACAATATAATTAGCGGTACATTTTTTGGCACAGTTGCTTACGATCAAAGCTATTTTATAGACCTTGATATAGACCGAAATGTATATATCCTGGGGCAAACCGAGGGTGTGATGAATTCCACACCAGGAATTTTCAATAATCCCAACAGCGGTCTGTTTCTTGCCGGTCTTAATGAAGAGTTGGACTCTCTTCGATTACAAACTACCATTGGAATTGGCAATAATCTTCCATTGATTTCACCCACTGCATTCCTGGTAGATGATGTATGCAAAAGCATATACATCAGTGGTTGGGGTGGAGACCGTCTGGGTAGTGGTTCTATAGCAGGCTTGCCGCTTACAACAGATGCATTCCAATCAACAACTGATGGTGATGATTTTTATCTGATGGTTTTGTCAGAAAATGCAAGAACACTAGAATATGCAACATATATGGGGGGGAATATATCAGAAGAACACGTAGATGGAGGCACCAGCCGCTTTGATAAAAGTGGAACGGTTTACCAGGCTGTGTGTGGGGGCTGTGGCGGTAATAGCGATTTTCCTACTACTCCCGGTGTGGTTTCCAATATCAATAGAAGTTCAAATTGTAATCTTGCGGCTTTTAAATTCAATATCAATTTTCTTGAGTCTGAAGTAAATATCAATACTCAAGATGGTTGTGTACCACTTGATGTACAGTTGGAACTGGACAACCCCAATGCGGATTATATTTACTGGAATTTGGGTGACAGTACAATTATAGAAGATACCAGTATAGTAAATCACACCTACACCCAAGCCGGTGTTTTTCAAATTATGCTGGTGAGCATCGATAGTACTACCTGTAGCAATACGGTTTTTATCGACACAGTGATTACCCAGGTTGTAGCCATTGACGACAGTGTTTTTGCCGGATTTAATTTCAGTACCATCAGCAACTGCGACAGTATGATCGTTGATTTTACAAATACAAGCATCGATGGAAACTCATTCACCTGGGATTTTGGCGACAATACAACTTCAACATCTACCAGTCCCGTTCATGTGTACAGGGATTCGGGTATTTATGAAATCAAACTTATTGCGCGAAATGTAGATGCCTGTAACTTGATTGATACAGCAACGGCTATAGTTGAGTTCTATCCCCGTGTAAGGGTAGATGTTTTTGCTTCTGATACTTCTGAATGCCTTCCTTTTGATGTGCAGTTTTATAACCGAAGTGGTACGGGAGATACCCTGCAATGGTTTTTCAGCAATGGATTCAGCAGCACTGACGATACTGTAAATTACCTTTTTGACCAGGCAGGTACTTATGAAGTAATGCTGGTTGTAACTGATTCCAATACCTGCAATATTACTGATACAGCTTATCAGGAAATTTTAGTACGCAATGATACCGTAATTGCAGCATTTGATTCGCTTGAACTTATTAATAATTGCGATAGTATTTATTTGCAGTTTAACAATCAAAGTATTTTGGCCAATGCCTATCAATGGTATTTTGGAACTGGAGATAGCAGCACTTTGACCAGTCCACAGTATTCATACGACAGTGTCGGTATTTATGAGGTACAGCTTATTGCATACAATCATACCACTTGCAACCAAACTGACACTGCAACAATGCCGGTGGAATTGAAGCCCAGGATAAATGCGGAAGTGGGCGTTAGTGAAAACATAGCATGTGTTCCGCTTGATGTTGAATTTTACAACCTGAGTGAAAGTTCTGACTCGGCCAATTTGTTGTGGACATTCAGCAATGGAGCGACAGCAAGTGACGACACGGTTTTAATGACTTTCAATCAGGCCGGAATCCATTCCGCACAATTGGTGGTGCAAGATCCCAATTCATGTAATTTAACTGATACTGCCTATGGTGGGGTATTTGGTACAGACGATTCTGTATTCGCTGCATATGATACCACGCATTTGGCTGATAATTGCGATAGCCTGGTAATACAGTTCAACAATTTAAGTAGCCTGGCTGACAGCGGTATTTGGTATTTTGGAAATGGAGACAGCAGTGTTTTGGATAATCCGGTTTACCGCTATGATACATCCGGGATTTATGAAGTCCAGCTCATTGTATTCAATGATTCCACTTGCAACCTGACGGATACTTTCAAGCTCAATATTGAATTTAAAAGGCGTTTGGTGATGGAGGTTTCTGCCTTGGATACCCTTGCCTGTGTGCCCCTTTCTGTTCAATTGTACAATCAAAACGGTCCTTCTGCAAATACGGATTGGTTTTTCAGCAATGGTTTTACAAGCAGTACTGATACCCTGGATTATACTTTTACCAATACAGGTACAGTGGATATTCTCCTGGTGGGAACGGATTCATCTACTTGTAATATCTCTGATAGTGCCACAGCACAAATCAGGCTGATTGACGATTCCGTGTTTGCAGCATTTGATACTATTATGACTGCTGAACTGTGTGACTCACTGGTATTGGATTTTAACAACAACAGCATCAATGCAACCGACTACCAGTGGATTTTTAGCGACAGTACATTCAGTGATTTATTTGAGCCGGAAAAAGTTTTCAGTGATACGGGTATATTTGAAATTATGTTGGTGGCAAGTAATCCGGCCACTTGTAACCTTACAGATACTGCTTATGCAAGGGCACTGGGAAAATTACCGGTACTGGCTGGTTTTTCCGCTCCCGGAGATTGTTACCCTTATCAGCCAGAAATAGAAAATGTAAGTTTTAATGTTGAGGATTATTCCTGGTATTTAAATGGCAACAGTATCAGTTCTGATAGTATTCCGGTTTTTACCTTGCAACAAGCAGGAACATATGAATTGCTTTTGGTGGTCGATAACCCCAATTCCTGTAACCTTAGTGACAGCATAATACAGCCCCTGCATGCTTATGATTACCCTACAGCTTATTTTGAAACCGACACCAATGTATTTCCCATTTTCAGCAGAATAAGATTTCAAAACAGAAGTACCGGAGCCCTTCGCTATGAATGGGATTTTGATGATGGAAACTTTTCCGAGCAGGTCAGTCCAGAACATATCTATGAATACGAAGGAAACTATCGCCCCTGTCTTACAGCTATCAATGAGCACGATTGTATATCAGAATATTGCAAGGAAATGGAAATGACCTACCGCGGATTGGTAGATTTGCCCAATGCTTTTTCTCCCAATGCCGATGGCTATAATGATGTATTGTATGTAAAAGGTTTTGGAGTGGAAAGGCTGGAACTGAAAATATACAATCGCTGGGGAGAGCTGGTATTTGAATCTAATAGCTTGGAACGCGGATGGGATGGCACATACAAAGGAAAAGCCCAGGAACAGGAAGTTTACACTTTCACCTTGAAAGCCTGGTTTAGAAATGGCACAGAAACACCATTGCGAAAAGGAAACATAACATTGTTGAGATGAGACGCTATTTGATCATATTGTTTTTTATAATGAGTGCCTGTCTTTTGCAGGCACAGGATCTGCATTTCACACAGTTTTATGCCGCACCATTGCAATTGAATCCTGCGCATACCGGTTTTTTCCAGGAAGATTATAGGGTAGGGGGCAATTTCAAACAGCAGTGGCCCTGGGCCAGGGACAATCGCATGTCGAATTACCGCTCATTATCGGTGTATGGGGATATGGCTATGCTGCGAAAAAAACTACCCTCAAAAGACTGGATGGGAATGGGGCTGGTCTTTTTCAACGACAATGCAGGAGATGGCAATCTTTCTGTCAATAAAGCCGGGCTTTCGTTTGCTTATCATAAAGTTATGGGGCATAACGATCAGGTAATTCTCTCTATGGGAGTGGGAATCAGGTTTATTCAAAAGCGTATAGATTATACTGCTCTGTATTTTGATTCGCAGTGGCAGGACATTGCTTTTGATACCGATCTGCCCAACCAGGAAGCCAATGCAACTGAAGCCATTATTTATCCTGATCTTAATGCTGGGCTGCGACTTACAATTAGGGTAAATGAATATTTAAGTACCCACATAGGTTTGGGAATGACCCATCTCAACCGACCGCGAGAGAGTTTTTATGGCATGGCCAACAGGTTGGGAATGCGCCCGGCCATTCATGCAGGTGTGGATTACCAAATTAGCAGATCATTGCACATAGAGCCGGGTTTTTTCTATTCCTATCAGAAAAAGGCGCAGGAAGGAGTGGCTTCTCTTTTAATGGGTTTTCATCCGCAGGCAGATGGTTTTTTGCGGGAGAGTGTATTTTTTATAGGTGCTGCTTACCGCACAAAGGATGCGCTGGTTCCCCAAGCTGGTTATCAGTACAAGCGGTTTAAACTGATAGCCAATTACGATGTGAATTTATCCAAGTTGCGGGAAGTCAGCTATGGAGTAGGGGGCTTTGAAATTTCAATGGTGTACCTGGGGCTAAGGCCTTCAACATTGAGCAAATTACGAGTGCCCTGTCCGAGGTTGTGATTTATCGCTAAAGCTGAATATTTTTGAACCATACAGTCACTTAATTTATTTATAAGGCAAGTAGCAAAATACGATTTCACAAAAATTGATGTTATATTCATCTTCAGATACCATGAGTAATAATTATACAAAATTCATTTTTTCCACGCTGTTGATTTTGTTTTCAGCCCATTCTCTTTTTGCCCAGGAATACGAGGATGAATTTAACTTTGACAAAGTCAGGGAGAAAGAAGAAGCTATTGAAGAGGAATTGGAAAAGGACGACAAATTCTTTGACAAGGAACGCTTGTACTTTGGTGGGGGCTTTGGCTTTGCTTTTGGCAATATTGTATTCCTTGATATTTCACCCGATGTCATTTATGAAGTGATTGAAGACCGCATGCAGGTGGGAGCTGGTATTTCCTACCAATACACCAATTACCGGGGGGATATGTACCAGTATCCCGGGGGCAATAAATTTCATTCCTATGGAGCACGTCTTTTCGACAGGGTTTTTATATGGGATGGTCTTTTTGCTCAGCTTGAATACCAGATGGTGAATACAGAATACCTTTATAGCGATGGCGTTTCCGGCATAATTCGATCCAGGGGAACTTTTCACACCATGTTTGGCGGATTGGGCTATAATTTTATGGTTGGCAGAAACTCATTTATGAGCATGACCATGCTTGTAAACCTCAATACCAATGACTATTACCCAATACGCAGGCCTTATTTCAATATGGGCTTTGGGATAGGGTTTTAGTGAATTTCAATTGATTTATTTCCCACCCCCGTTTATTTTTATTGTTCAACAAAATACATTGTGTTAAGGCAAAATTAGTAATCTGTTTATAAACAAAGGTCTGTTTATTATTTAATAGTTGATTTGTTCCGGAATATTTGGATTATTTAAAAAGATGACTTTTATTTGGAATCTAAAATCAAATAAAAATCATCATGAAAAACTTTTTTTTAATAGCTTTTTGCTTTGCAATAGCTTTAAGTGCATGTAAAAAAGAAATTAATGATTGCGAGGATGTAGTTTGTCAAAACGGAGGACAATGCAATGACGGTTCATGTGACTGTCCTACAGGCTTTTCTGGTGTGTTTTGTGAAAACAAGACCAATAATAACAATGACAGTTCAGCATATCGCCTCGGTTGGGGCGGGGATGATGACCCTACTCAAATACCTGTTTCAGTTGATGTTTCTGATCAGTTTGGTAGTGGCCAGGTGCCTGCTGCTTATGACCTCACTGAACACTTTCCACCTATAGGTGATCAGGGACAATTTGGAACCTGTGTTTCCTGGGCGGTGGGATACAATTACAAAACTGCTCTTGAAGCTATGAGTAATAATTGGGGAGCTTCACAACTTTCCCAAGCTTCCAATCAACTGAGTCCAAAATATCTTTTTCTTAAGATCGATGACCAACTTAAATCACCCAATTGTGAGGGTACAAATTTTGAGCCTGCATTGAATGTAGTGCTGAATGACGGAATTGCTACTGTGCAAACTGTTCCCTATCAAAACCTGAATGGTTGTCATCAATCCAATATTCAGTCTTCCTGGAATTCTGAAGCGTCAGGCCACAAAATCAGCAATTACCGTAGAATTTCACAGGATGTTAATACAATTAAAAATTACATAGCCGATAATGTACCTGTAATTTTAGGTGCAAGACTTGGAGATAATTTCATGAATTGGAACAACGACCAAGTGATTTCCAGCCACAGCGGATTTAATAATGTGGGCATTCATGCCTACCATGCTATGGTAATTGTTGGTTATGACGACAGCAAAGGATCGAGCGGAGCTTTCCGAGTGGTCAACTCTTGGGGAGATACATGGGGAGATATAGGGTTTATATGGATCGATTATAATTTCCTGATCAATGATTTTTGCTTTGGTCAAAACCTCTATGTAGCTGCCGATGGATCAGGTGATAACCCTCCAAATGTCAATCCCAATGCTTCTGGAGTGGATTTGGCTGCCTGGGCATTTCAGGACTATTCCACTGATGGTGGTACCGGACCAAACAGAGAGATCGAGTATAATATATACAATATCGGAAGTCAGGCCGCTTCTGCAAGTAGTGACTGGTCAATGTATTACATCTATTACAATGCCTATGATGCCAATGATTATGGCTTTCTTTTTTACAATAAATTCAACACCACTATTCAGCAAAACACCTTCAATTGTAATGGTTCTGATTGTGTGATCAACGGAGATATTCCAGGTGGTGGAGATATGGCCAGCCTGATTTTCAATACCAGTAGTATTTTTCAAGGTTACCAGGTTCCAAATACTTTGAATGGAGCCTATTATTTGCTCATCTATGCTGATATCAGCAATGTTTTTGAAGAGCCTAACGAGCAAAACAATCTTTTTTACACCACTTCACATTATCCTGCTATTTTCAGTAATGGTGTGCATGTTGGTAAAACAGGTAAAAGAGGCATGAGCGGATTTAGTTTTCCGGGTAATAAACCGGGGCTATCAGAAAAACGCAGTTCTGAATTCAATTCCGCTGTTAGCAAGGTCAATCCTAATGCATACAGTCCTGTGGAAATCAAAAAAATGTTACTTAGAGATAAGCAAAACGGTCGTTTTGACCAGCGCTTACAGGCCTATAAAAACAGTGGTGCCCGTTCTCAGATCAGAACCGGAAATTGATAATATAGAAAGCGGTATTTTAGAGGCTGTGCATTAAATTTTTAATGTACAGCCTTTTATCTTAATAAACCTTATGGCCAAAATGAAAATCCTCAGCATATTACTATTGGGCTGTTTTTTACAGTCATGCACAAATAACAAAACCTTAAAAGCCAACCAGGTGGTGAAAGCAACAAGTATTTTAAAGCAAATAGAAAAAGGCGAGGATGTTTATTACAAAAACATAGTTATTGAAGGTGATTTAGACTTTACTCGCTTAAACACAAAATATAGAGTGTCCGATTTGTTAGAGCAAATAAATATCAGTAGTTCTATAACACTTATCGATTGCAAGATTTCCGGAGATATTATTGGTTTTTCATTAAATGAATCTTCAATGCTTGCATGTGGTTTTGAGAAAAACTTTAGTTTGATCAATTGCACTGTTGAAGGTGAATTGGATATCAGAGAAGCCTCTTATAGAGGAAGTGTTCAGTTTCAAAAATCGGTTTTTAAGAAAAGGTTTCGAATGGAGGGTGGGCACTTTCAGAGTACAGCCAATTTCAGCAATTGCTTGTTTTTAGGTGAAACGAATTTTCACAACAGCTTTTTCAATTGGAAAGTGAATTTTATGGAGAGTGAATTTGCTAAAAACTGTGCTTTCCAGGGATCTACTTTTAATGGCACTGCGCAATTTAGCTCTATCCGATGCTCTGCTTATGCTGATTTCACTTTGTTAAACTTTAAGCAGGGAGCTTTCTTTAGCTATGCCAGTTTTGATGATCGATTGAATTTTGGAAACAGCAACTTTAAGGATCGGGCAGACTTCATCAAAACGGAATTCAGCAAAGCAGATTTTTCCAAAGTAAAATTCTATGGAGAAAGTAGGTTTAAAGAGATTGGGGTGTATTCTAATTGTACGATGAAAGATGTGGTTTTTATGGGTAATTATCCAGAGATTACTTTTAAAGAGCAAGAAATGAAAAAATTGCTGCAACTAGAAAATGTGAAATACTTGGAGTTGAAAGATATTGGTTTTTAAACCTCACTCCTCCACAATAATAAAAAGCTCCTCACCGTCTTTCTTCATTAGGTATTGTTCGCGGGCGTAGCGTTCGAGGTTTTCCTCATTTTTAAACAGGTCTTTGTGCATCAGTTGTACTTCCTGCAATTTTTCCTGATAGTACTTTCTTTCTGCTTCCATTTCTTTGAGCTGTTGATTAAGGCTCAATTGTGAAAAGAAATCATTGCGATCAATAAAACTCATCCAGACAATGAAAACGATCAGTGTCAGGCTGTACTTATTCCTGAGCCAGGGCGGTATTTTATCCCAGTATTTGCGCATAAATACACATTGAGAGTTTGCCTGAAATATAAGAAAGCTTCAGGCTTGAATATAATTACTTATCAACAAAACGACAGTGCTCTGTCAGAAAAATTTATATGAACGTCCGGGAAAGTATGCATTGGTGCCCAGGCTTTCTTCTATTCGAAGCAATTGATTGTATTTAGCCATGCGGTCGGAGCGCGAAGCAGAACCGGTTTTGATTTGCCCGGTATTCAGTGCTACTGCAAGGTCTGCTATGGTATTGTCTTCTGTTTCTCCAGAGCGGTGGGAGATAATACTTGTGAAATTGTTTCTTGTAGCAAGATTTACAGCATCAATAGTTTCAGTAAGTGTACCAATCTGATTGACTTTTATGAGAATTGAATTGCCAATATGTTCTTTTATACCTCTTGAAAGACGCTCTACATTGGTTACAAAAAGGTCATCTCCAACAAGTTGTACTTTTTGACCGGTTTTTTCGGTAAGCAATTTCCATCCGCTCCAGTCATCTTCATCCATGCCATCTTCAATGGAGCAGATAGGGTATTTGTTTACCCATTCTTCCCAGTAGGCAACCATATCTTTCGAATTCAGTTTCCGCCCATCCGACTTGTGAAAATGATATACTTTTTCCTCAGCATTGTAAAACTCTGAGCTTGCAGCATCGAGGGCAATCAAAACTTCATCTCCGGGTTTGTAGCCAGCTTTTTCAATAGCAGTCAATACCGTTTCTATGGCCTCTTCATTGGATTTAATATTAGGAGCAAAACCACCTTCATCGCCCACATTGGTAGAATAGCCTTTTTCTTTCAGTACAATTTTTAAATTGTGAAAAATTTCCACGCCCATGCGCAATGCTTCAGAAAAAGTATCGGCACCCACAGGCACGATCATAAATTCCTGAAAATCAATGCTGTTGTCAGCATGTGAACCTCCGTTAAGGATATTCATCAATGGGATGGGAAGCGTATTGGCATTTACACCTCCAAGATAACGATACAATGGTTGTGAGGCCTCTTCAGCGGCAACTCTTGCTACAGCCATAGAAACTGCCAGAATTGCATTTGCACCAAGCTTGGCTTTGTTTTTTGTCCCATCCAGCTCAAGCATTAAAGCATCAATTGTATTTTGCTCAAAAGTACTGAGACCTTCTAATTTTGGAGCAATAATATCATTTACATTTTTTACTGCTTTTAGCACTCCCTTGCCCATGAATAGATTGCCGCCATCACGCAATTCAACGGCTTCGTGTTTGCCTGTAGAGGCTCCTGAAGGAACTGCTGCTCTGCCCATGAAACCACTATCTGTCATTACATCTACTTCTACGGTAGGATTTCCCCTGGAATCTAATATTTGCCGGGCATGTACATCTAAAATGATACTCATGAGCTGTTAATTTAAGAGTTCAACAAACTGATCAAATAAATACCTGGAATCTTCCGGGCCGGGTGAAGCCTCTGGGTGATACTGTACAGAAAACACCGGTTTCCCTTTCATTTTAAGGCCTGCTACTGTATTGTCATTTAAGTGTAGATGTGTAATCTCCAGCGCATCATTGTGTTCCAGGCCATCTTTTTCAACCGCAAAGCCGTGGTTTTGTGAAGTGATTTGGCAAAGTTTGCTTTCCAGATGTTGCACTGGGTGATTGATGCCACGGTGTCCGTTGAACATTTTGAATGTTTTTACATCATTGGCCAGTGCCAGTATTTGGTGTCCCAGGCAAATGCCAAATGTGGGCTTTCCGCTTTCAATAATTTTTTGTGCTGTTTTTACTGCATAATCCATAGGGGCGGGGTCTCCAGGTCCATTGGAAAGGAAATAGGCATGTGGTGCCCATTCTTCTATGGTTTCAAAATCTGTATTTGCTGGAAAGACTTTCATGTAAACGCCTCTTTCCGCCAGGCAGCGTAAAATATTTTTCTTGATACCGAAATCAATTACGGCCACTCTCTTTTCTGAATTTTCCACGCCATAAAAATAGGGTTCTTTAGTGCTTACTTCAGAGGCGAGTTCAAGGCCTTCCATTGATGGTACTTTTTTCAGTTGGGCTTTTAATGCATCTATATTATCTGTTTCAGAGGAGATAATGCAGTTCATTGCACCTTTATTCCTGATATGCCTTACCAGGGCTCTTGTATCAACATTACAGATAGCTACAAGTCCTTCTTTTTCAAAGTATTCTTGTATGGAGCAATCTCCATTTTTACGGGAATAAACTTTTCCCGAGAAATTTTTACAAACCAGAGCAGCTATTTTAATGGAATCGGATTCAACCTCTTCATAATTGATGCCGTAGTTTCCGATATGATCAGCAGTCAGCAGCATCACTTGTTTGTAATAGGAGGGGTCTGTAAAAATTTCCTGATAGCCTGTCATTCCGGTATTGAAGCAAATTTCTCCGGAAGCAGTACCAATGGCACCAGCAGCTTTTCCTTTAAAAATTGTACCATCCTCTAATATCAGCAGTGCATTTTTTGATTCCATTTGGCTTTAGTTCGGTCTTTTTATTTATAAAAAAAGGAATTAGTCAAAAGACCAATTCCTTTATATTATTGATTGATAACAAAGCAATTACTTTTCTTTATCATCTTCATCCTCTTTCTTGTCATCCTCTTTTTTAGCTTCAGACTCAGGGGCTTCCTCTTCTTTTTCAGCCTTAGGCTTTTTCTCTTCTTCTGCCGCTTCTTTGTCTTCTGCTTGCTTTTCCCCAGTTTTAGCTTCGGGTTTTACTTCTTCAGTTTTTTCTTCTGCATCAGCTTTCTTTTCTTCAGCCTCCGGCTTAGCCTTTGCCTCTTCTTGCTGCTCATCTTTTTCTGGAGCTGCTTCCTGTGGCTTTGCTTTAGCTTCTTCAGGTGCTTTTTCCTCAATTTCAGTAGTTGTTTCGGCTACTTTTGCCTCTTCTTCAGGGGCTTCAGTTTTTTTGCTTTCCTCTGTAGCAGGTTTTGCCTGATCTGAACTGGATTTAGAACCGGCCCTTCTTGTACGTTTCTTTTTCTTAGGCTTAGCTTCATCAGTATTGGTATAAATATCATTGTAATCAACCAATTCGATGAGTGCGATATCTGCATTGTCGCCCAATCTGTTTCCCAGTTTAATAACTCTGGTATAACCACCCGGTCGTTCAGCAATTTTCTGTGCTATTTCATCAAACAAAGTTTTAATTGCTTCTTTGTTTCTTAGATAGCGGAAAGCTGTTCTTCTTGAATGTGTAGTGTCGTTTTTCGCCTTTGTAATTACAGGTTCGACATACACTCTCAAAGCTTTTGCCTTGGCCAATGTAGTTTTGATCCTTTTGTGCTCAATCAATGAGCAGGCCATATTGGCCAGCATCGCCTTGCGATGTGCACTTTTTCTACTTAAGTGATTTACTTTTTTACCGTGTCTCATTTTTTATTACTCCTCGTTTAGCTTGAACTTTGAAAGATCCATACCAAATGAAAGACCTTTTTCATTGATCAATGCTTCAATTTCTACCAATGATTTTTTACCAAAATTTCTGAACTTCAAAAGTTCATTTGTGTCGTACTGCACCAATTCAGAAAGTGAGTTGATTTTAGCTGCTTTCAAGCAGTTGTATGCTCTTACTGAAAGATCAAGATCTTCTAAAGGTGTTTTAAGCACTTTTCTCATGTGCAAGATGTGCTCATCAACAATGTCCTCATTTTGTTTGTCAGCAGTATCGAAAGTGATGTTTTCATCTGAGATAAGCATCAGGTGCTGAATCAATATTTTAGAGGCTTCTTTGATGGCTTCTTCAGGGTGAATGGTTCCATCTGTAGCCAGTTCGATCACTAATTTTTCGTAATCGGTTTTTTGTTCCACACGTGTATTTTCAACGTGGTATTTCACATTTTTAATGGGTGTGAAAATAGAATCTACTGCAATAGTGCCTAGCGAAAGTTCACCAAGGTCTTGCTCATCTGATGGAACATAGCCTCTTCCTTTATTGATGATCAATTCCAATTCAAGTTTTACACTTGGATCCATATTGCAAATCACCAAATCAGGATTCATTACTCTGTATACATTGGTGTGTTTTTCAATATCTGCGGCAGTAAATTTATCCTGCCCTTTTACAGAAATAAAAATCTTTTCCAAGTCTGAATCGTCAGAAATTTGTTTTTTCAGACGTACCTGTTTAAGGTTAAGGATGATTTCAGTGATATCTTCCATCACACCTTTGATGGTTGAAAATTCGTGATCAACTCCTTCAATTTTCACAGCAGCAATGGCGTGTCCTTCAAGTGAAGATAATAATACTCGTCTTAATGCATTTCCAACAGTAACACCAAAACCGGGTTCCAATGGGCGAAATTCAAATAGCCCCTGGAAATCGGTGGCTTTCTGCATTATAATTTTATCGGGTTTTTGAAATGTAAGGATTCCCATTTATTTCTGGTTTTAATGATTATTTAGAATACAATTCAACAATAAGTTGTTCGTTTATTTTTTCTGGTATTTCTTCCCTTGTGGGGTATTGGTTAAATGTCCCGGAGAGTTTAGTTTCGTCCCATACCAACCAATTAAATTTCATTGATTTTTTAGAAACGGAATCAAGAATCAGCCCCATATCTTTAGATCGCTCTCTAACACTTACAATTGCTCCGGGAGTCAATTGCATACTTGGAATATTCACAATTTCATTGTTTACAAGAATGTGCTTGTGTGTGATTAATTGTCTTGCAGCACTTCTAGATGGGGCAATACCCAATCGATAAACAGTATTGTCCAATCTTGCTTCTAAAAACTGCAAAAGGTTTTCACCTGTAACACCTTTACGGCTGGCAGCTTTACTAAATGTATTCCTAAACTGGCGCTCAAGAAGACCATAGGTATATTTAGCTTTTTGTTTTTCTTTTAATTGAATACCATATTCAGAAGGATTTCTTCTTCTTTTTGAAACGCCATGCTGGCCGGGCGGGTAATTCTTTTTATCCAGTACTCTGTCGAATCCAAAGATTGGTTCTCCGAATTTGCGAGCAATTTTAGTTCTTGGACCTGTGTATCTAGCCATTGTGAATCTTGTTTTCTTTTTCTCTTAGATTGATTATTTATACTCTTCTTTTCTTGGGTGGACGGCAACCGTTGTGGGGTAGAGGTGTAACATCTTTAATCACTGTTACTTCAATACCACTTTGGCTGATGGTTCTTATGGCAGATTCTCTGCCTGATCCCGGTCCTTTTACTATCACTTCCACTTTTTTCAAACCTGCATCATGTGCAGTTGTTGCTGCTTCTGATGTAGCCATTTGTGCTGCATAAGGAGTGTTTTTCTTAGAGCCTCTAAAACCGGCTTTGCCGGCAGATCCCCATGAAATTACCTGTCCTTTCATATTTGTGAAAGAAATGATCAGGTTATTGAAACTTGCGGTAATAAATGCTTTACCTTCTGCGTCAACACCGACTTTTCTTTTTCTGACTTTCGCTTTGGGTTTATTAGTAGTTTTTGCCATTATTCTGTGGATTAATTATTATTTAGTCACTTTCTTTTTACCTGCAACAGTTTTGCGTTTTCCTTTCCTGGTACGCGCATTGGTTTTGGTTTTCTGCCCCCTCAAAGGAAGTCCTTTTCTGTGGCGAACACCTCTGTAGCATCCAATATCCATCATTCGTTTAATATTGGTTTGCATCTCTGAGCGCAAAGCACCTTCTACTTTCAAGTCGGTAATGATCTGGCGAATTTTTGTCATTTCGCCATCATCCCATTCTTCGACTTTTTTGTCTGGACTTACTCCTGCTTTTTTCAGGATTTCCGCAGCAGTGCTATTGCCAATGCCATAGATATAGGTCAAGCCAATTACACCTCTTTTGTTTCTTGGTAAATCAATTCCAGCTATTCTTGCCATAGTACTAACCTTGTCTTTGTTTAAATCTTGGATTCTTTTTGTTAATTACATACAAGCGTCCTTTGCGTTTTACAATTTTGCAATCCACACTTCTTTTCTTTATTGATGCTCTAACTTTCATAACTAATCAATTTTACTTGTACCTATATGTTATTCTACCTTTTGAAAGGTCATAAGGTGACATTTCCAATGCTACTTTATCACCGGGTAGAATTTTGATATAATTCATTCTCATTTTACCGGAAATATGAGCAATCAGTTCGTGGTCGTTTTCCAGACGTACGCGAAACATTGCATTCGACAATGCTTCTATGATCACTCCATCCTGTTTTATAACATCTTGTTTTGCCATTCCTAATTATACTTCTTTATATTCCAGCTCCTACGGAGTTGGCTGCTCTTCCTTTTATTCTGCCCGATTTCATTAGGCCATCGTATTGGCGCATCAGCAAATGACTTTCAATTTGCTGAAGTGTATCTAACACTACAGCTACCAGGATCAAGAGTGATGTTCCGCCAAAAAACAGTGCAAATTGACTATTGATGCCAAAAGCCATTGCAAATGCCGGCATTATTGCTACAAATGCAAGGAATATGGATCCGGGCAATGTTATTCTTGACAATACTGTATCAATAAATTCAGCGGTGGATCTGCCGGGTTTTACTCCAGGGATAAAGCCACCGTTTTTCTTCATTTCATCAGCCATTTGTACAGGGTTTACTATCAAAGCGGTGTAGAAATAAGTGAAAACAATCACCAAAAAGAAATACACCACATTGTAGGGCACAGATGCAAAATCGCTGAAAGTGGCCACAAAGTTACTAGTTAAATCTGACTCTGGAAAGAATTGAGCCACTGTTGCGGGCAAAAACATTAAAGCTTGCGCGAAAATTATCGGCATAACACCACTGGCATTGACTTTTAGAGGTATGTACTGTCTTGACCCTGTTCCTGCATTTCCTCCTGCTGCTGCACGTTTGGCATATTGAACGGGTATTCTCCTGGTTCCTTGCACCAGCATAATTACTGCGATCACAACAAATACAAGTACTGCAATTTCAATTACGAAAGGTACAAGGCCACCGCCTTCTGTCATTCTAGCAGATACTTCTGCTATCAATGCAAAAGGTAAATTGGCTATAATTCCGATCATGATCAATAGCGAAATACCATTACCAATGCCTTTTTCGGTAATTCGTTCACCCATCCACATTACGAAAATAGTACCACCTGTGAGTACAATCACTGTAGAAACCCAGAACAGTGCAGGGTTTATAATAATTGCATCACCTGCTATGAATTTGAGATTGATCACATAACCAGAAGCCTGAGCTCCGGTAACGAAAATGGTCAATACACGTGTAATTTGATTGATGGTTTTTCTGCCGCTTTCTCCTTCTTTCTGTAGTTTTTGGAAATAGGGTACAGCTACTGTCAATAGCTGTACAGCAATAGATGCCGATATATAGGGCATAATTCCAAGCGCAAAAACTGATGCTCTTGAAAATGCACCACCTGCGAAAAGGTTTACCAATCCCAGTATGCCATCTGATCCCTGTGCTGCCAGATCATCTAATGCTGCGGGGTTAATTCCGGGCAAAACTACATAAGTTCCTATTCTGTAGATCAGGATAAGTCCCAGTGTAGTGATGATGCGATTTCGCAACTCTTCGATCTGGTAAATATTCTTAATGGTATTGATAAAGTTCTTCATGAGACTTTAAACCAGTTTTACCGTTCCACCGGCTTTTTCAATAGCTTCAAGTGCACTTGCACTAGCAGCGTTTACTTCAACACTTAATTTGGCTTTCAATTCTCCTCTGCCCAAAATCTTAACTTTATCGGTTCTGTTAATGATTTTGTTTTCGCGAAGGAAATCTAAATTGACAACTTTTGGTTTGTGCTTGTCAGCAATTTCCTGAAGTCTGTCAAGATTGATGGCCACGTATTCTACCCTAAATGGATTAGTGAAACCGCTTTTTGGCAAACGTCTTTGAATAGGCATTTGTCCTCCTTCAAAACCAGCTTTGCGGCTGTATCCGGATCTTGATTTGGCACCTTTGTGTCCACGGGTAGCAGTATCGCCATATCCGGAACCTTCACCTCGGCCTATCCTTTTCCTGTTTTTTACTGAGCCTTTGGCAGGCTTTAATTTTGATAAATCCATTTTTATACTTTTTCAACTTTTACCAAATGAGCAACTTTTTTGATCATTCCCGCAATTTGTGGAGTTTCCTCTTTTTCAATTGGTCTTTGCAATTTACTTATTCCAAGTGCTTTCAAAGTATCCTTTTGACTTTTTGGGCGATCTATTGCGCTTTTAATCTGTGTGATCCTGACTTTTGCCATCTTATTTACCGTTAAATACTTTTTGTAATGAAACTCCTCGTTCTTTGGCAACATTTATTGGTTCTCTCAATTTGCCGAGTCCTTCAATTGTTGCTTTAATAACATTGTGTGCATTTGATGTTCCCAGTGATTTGGCCAATACATTATTGACACCGGCACCTTCTAGAACAGCTCGCATAGGACCACCTGCTATTACACCGGTACCTTCAGAAGCTGGTTTGATCAATACTTTTCCAGCACCGTACCTTCCACTGATTGCATGTGGAATAGTTCCATTTAAAATAGGTACGCGAATCAGGTTTTTCTTAGCATCATCTACTCCTTTGGAAATAGCTTCAGTTACCTCTCTTGCTTTTCCAAGTCCATGACCTACAATACCTTCGCCATCACCTACAACTACTATAGCTGAAAAACTGAAAGTTCGACCACCTTTAGTAACCTTGGCTACCCTGCGGATGTTTACTACTTTTTCTTTCAGTTCCAGTTCACTGGCTTTTACTTTTTGCATATTTGATTTTGTCATTTCAGCTATCTTTTAAAATTTCAAACCACCTTTTCTGGCTCCATCTGCAAGAGCTTTCACTCTACCGTGATATAAATATCCGCCACGATCAAACACAACATTTTCAATTCCTGCTTCTGTTGCTTTAGCGCCCAGAATTTCGCCAACTTTAAGTGCTGCATCTTTTTTAGGTGCTTTTAGATCAACATCTTTGTCTTCTTTTGAAGAAGCGGCAACAAGTGTATGACCAAGTTCATCATTGATGATTTGAGCATAGATGTGCTTGTTACTTCTGTACACACTTAATCTTGGAATGTCGGCAGTTCCGGTAATTTTTTTCCTGATTCTGCTGCGGATTTTATTCCTTCTTTTAACTTTTTTAGTTAACATCTTTACCTAATTTTATTTAGCGGCAGTTTTACCTGCTTTTCTTCTAATATGTTCGTCAGAATATCTTATACCTTTTCCTTTGTATGGTTCAGGAGCTCTTAATGATCTTATTTTAGCTGCTACCTGGCCAATCAATTGTTTGTCAATTGATTCAAGGTAAACCGTAGGGTTTTTACCTTTCTCCATTTTGGCATCTAATTTAATCTCACTTGGCAATTGAACAATTACAGGATGTGAATATCCGATATTCAGTTCAAGATTTTGTCCGGTTGATTGTGCACGAAAACCCACACCAACAAGTTCAAGTTCTTTTTTGTATCCTTCAGAAACTCCAACGATCATGTTGGCAATCAAAGCGCGAATCAATCCGTGAAGAGCCTTGTGACGTTTTTGTTCAGTAGGTCTTTGTACGGTCAATACTCCATCTTCGATTTTCAGTGTAAAATCACTGTCGAATTTTTCATTTAATTCCCCTTTTGTTCCTTTTACGGTGACGCGATTATTGGCTTCAATTTTCACTTCAACGCCTGAAGGTATTTGTATAGGGTGATTTCCAATCCTTGACATTTTATGCAGGTTTAATATATTTCACAAAGTATTTCACCACCAATGTTCTGCTCTTCGGCCATTCTGCCGGTCATCAATCCTTTGGAAGTAGAAAGTATTGCTACTCCAAGTCCATTGATCACACGCGGCATGTTATTGGCTCTGCTGTATCTTCTCAAACCGGGTTTACTGATTTTTCTCAGTTTTTTAATTGCCGGTTCATTGGTTTCTTTATTGTATTTCAGCGCAATTTTAATTGTGCCTTGTTTATCGTCTTGTTCAAACTTGTATTTCAGAATATATCCCTGATCGTAAAGAATTTCAGTAATTCTTTTCTTAATGTTAGAGGCAGGGATTACCACCATCTTATGATTTGCCATTTGGGCATTTCTGATGCGGGTTAAATAATCTGATATTGGATCTGTTACAATCATTTTCTTTACGGTTTATTTATTATTACCAACTTGCTTTGGTTACTCCGGGTATCATTCCATAGTTTGCCAAATCTCTGAATACAATTCTCGATACACCAAATTGGCGCATATATCCTCTGGGACGACCAGTAAGTTTACATCTGTTTTTTAGTCGAACAGGAGAGGCATTTCTTGGCAATTTGGCCAATCCTTCATAGTCTCCTTCTGCTTTTAAACGAGCGCGTTTTTCAGCAAAACGGGCTACTATTTTTTCTCTTTTTCTATTTCTTGCTATGACTGATTTTTTAGACATAATTTATTTTTTAAAGGGCATTCCCAATTTTGTTAATAAGGCTTTTGCTTCTGTATCATTTTGCGCATTAGTTACCAAAGTGATATCCATTCCGGTAATACGGCTTACTTTATCAATGTTTATCTCGGGAAAGATAATTTGTTCTGTAACACCTAATGTGTAATTGCCTCTTCCGTCAAAAGCTTTTGCACTAATGCCTCTAAAATCTCTTACGCGTGGCAATGCTACAGCAATCAAACGGTCGAGAAATTCGTACATTTTAATTCCTCTGAGGGTAACTTTTGCTCCAATCGGCATTCCTTCACGCAATTTGAAATTGGAGATGGATTTTTTAGCGATTGTTGGCACTGCTTTTTGCCCGGTAATTGTTGTCAATTCATCTACGGCAATATCTACCAGTTTTTTATCCTGGGTAGCGCCATTCACCCCTTTGTTGATTACTATTTTCATCAACTTGGGTATTTCCATGCTAGAAGAGTATTTGAACTCTTCCAGAAGTTGTGGCTTAACTTCATCATGGTATGTTTTCTGTAATCTTGGTAAATAACTCATTAGTTTATAACCTCCCCGGATTTTTTAGCGTATCTAACAATTTTGCCATCCTGTAATTTTCTTCCAACTTTTGTTGCTTCTCCCGATTTGGGATCAAGTAACATCAGGTTTGAAATATGTACGGGTGCTTCTTTTTTAATGATTCCACCATTGGGATTTGAGGCACTTGGCTTTGTATGTCTGCTGATAATGTTCACGCCTTCTACAAAAGCCCTCCCTTTATCTGTGACAATTGTCAAAACTTTTCCGGTTTTGCCTTTATCCTCACCTGTAATGACTTGAACCATGTCGCCTTTTTTGATGCGATATTTTGGTTTAAATCTTTTAATTTTTTCTGGTCTTCTACTCATGGTTGATAATTATTAAAGTACTTCAGGAGCAAGTGAAACAATCTTCATGTAATTGAAATCCCTCAATTCACGAGCTACTGGTCCGAAAATTCTTGTTCCTCTGAGTTCATCGTTGTTGGTTAGCAATACGGCTGCATTGTCGTCAAATTTGATATAAGAACCATCATTTCTTTTCAATGATTTGGTAGTTCTAATAATCACTGCTTTTGAGACCTGGCCTTTTTTCACATTGCCTGAAGGAATAGCATCCTTGATACTGACGATGATCTGATCGCCAATACTTGCATAGCGTCTTTTAGAACCGCCCAGTACTTTTATGCAAAGTACCTCACGTGCACCGCTGTTGTCAGCAATTTTGAGTCTTGATTCTTGTTGGATCATTTTATTTAGCTCTTTCTAAAATTTCTACTAATCTCCACCTTTTGCTTTTGCTCAGGGGTCTTGTTTCTATGATTTTTACCAGATCGCCTTCGTTGCAATCATTTTTCTCGTCATGAGCGATAAACTTTTTGGATTTTTTTACAAATTTTCCATAAAGTGGGTGACGCTCTTTACGCTCTACCATTACGGCAATGGATTTATCCATTTTATTGCTGGTCACTAAACCAACTCTTTGTTTTCTTAGCCTTCTTTCTTCCATTTTTTGAATTAATTTTCAGCCATTTCCCTGGCCTTAATTTCTGTTAACAAGCGGGCAACATCGCGTCTTAACCAACGTAGATCCAGAGGGTTGTCTATTTCTGAAACCGCGTGATTGAAATGCATTTTTTGCAATTCCCCTTTGAACTGAACAACTTTGGCTTTTAGCTCATCTGTTGTAAAGTCTCTAATGTCTTGTTTTTTTAATTTAGATATCATTTTCCGTAATTTAAATCTTAATTACCAGCGTAATCAGGACGCACTACAAATTTTGTTTTTATTGGCAATTTTTGAGCTGCAAGTCGCAGGGCTTCCTGAGCGATTTGCAAAGGTACACCATCTGCTTCAAATAACATACGTCCGGGGCGAATAACTGCAACCCAACCTTCGGGAGCTCCCTTACCTTTACCCATTCTCACCTCTGCAGGCTTACTGGTAGTAGGCTTATCGGGGAATATTCGAATCCAAACCTGTCCTTCTCTTTTCATGAAGCGGTTTACAGCAATACGCGCTGCTTCAATCTGACGATTGGTGATCCAGGCTTCCTCTAAAGCTTTGAGCCCAAATGAGCCATAAGCTATACTTGCTCCGCGTTGGGCATTGCCTTTAATTTTGCCCTTTTGCTGTTTTCTGAATTTTGTTCTTTTTGGTTGTAACATCTCTCTTAAGCTTTAATCAATCGCTCTGACTATCTTGTTTTCTTTTGAAATCTTTTTGGCCCTTTTCCTTTTGGTCCTTTTGCATCTGGTTTTCCTATATTGGGGCTCAAATCTCTTTTTCCAAATACTTCTCCTTTACAAATCCAGACTTTCACGCCAATTTTTCCATAAATGGTATTGGCTTCTTTCAGTGCGTAATCTATATCTGCTCTGAATGTGTGTAATGGAGTTCTTCCTTCTTTATATTCTTCTGTACGAGCCATCTCTGCACCGTTTAATCTTCCTGCAACACGAATTTTAATTCCTTCTGCGCCCATTCTCATTGCTGCTGCAATGGACATTTTGGTTGCTCTTTTAAAGTTGATACGCGCTTCCAATTGCTTGGCTACAGTTTCAGCAACAATATTGGCATCTATTTCAGGTCTGCGAATTTCGTGAATGTTTACCTGAACATCTTTCTTAGTAATCTTTTTAATTTCTTCTTTCAATCGATCAACTTCACTTCCTCCTTTACCGATTATAATTCCCGGACGAGAAGTATGTATGGTGATGGTTAATCTCTTCAGTGTTCTTTCGATCACAATTTTGGAAATACCGCCTTTTTGAATTCTGGCGTGCAGGTATTCCCTGATTTTGAAATCTTCCACTAATTTGTCGGAATAATCGTTTCCACCAAACCAGTTGGAATCCCAACCTCTGATGATTCCTAACCTGTTGCTTATCGGATTTGTTTTCTGACCCATTTATTGTTTTTTATTCGTATTAGCTTCGTTATTTTCTGTTGTGTTTTCAACTTCTTCAGTCGCCACTTCTTCATTTTGTGGAGCTGCAATTATTTTGCTGTCCACTTTTATAAATACGTGGTTTGATCTTTTTCTGATTCTGTGCGCTCGTCCCATAGGGGCAGGTCTGAATCTTTTCAATGTTCTGCCCTGAGTTACAAATACCTCAGCTACAAACAAATCACTGTCATCTGCAGAAAGTCCTTCATTTTTCTGTTCCCAGTTGTTGATGGCAGAAAGCAAGAGTTTTTCTACTCTTCCGGATGCTTCTTTTGGACTGTATTTGAGTATATTCAAAGCATGTTCAACATCTAAGCCTCTGATCATATCCACAACCAGCCTCATTTTACGAGGAGCTGTTGGACAGTTGTTTAATTTTGCAATTGCTTCCATTGCTTATTTATTTTAATTTTTTAGAGGAATGTCCCCTGAAATTTCTTGTTGGTGAAAATTCACCTAATTTATGACCTACCATATTCTCAGTTACAAAAACCGGGATGAACTTATTTCCATTGTGAATGGCAACTGTGTGTCCGACAAAGTCCGGTGTTATCATAGAACGTCTTGACCAGGTTTTAACAACGGTTTTCTTTCCACTGTCGTTAAGCTTATCTACTTTCTTCATTAGTGAAGGGTCAATGTAGGGTCCTTTTTTTAGTGATCTAGCCATTTACTGCTTATTTTTTTCTTCTTTTAATGATCAGCCTGTTTGAAGCTTTTTTCTTATTTCTGGTTTTCAAGCCTTTGGCTGCAAGTCCTTTTCTCGATCTTGGGTGCCCACCTGAAGCTTTTCCTTCACCACCGCCCATGGGGTGATCTACAGGGTTCATTGCAACTCCTCTTACTCTTGGTCTTCTACCGCTCCATCTACTTTTACCTGCTTTACCTTTAACTTCTAAACTATGGTCTGCATTGGAAACTGAACCTACTGTAGCTTTACAAGTTAAAAGTACCATTCTGGTTTCGCCTGAAGGCATTTTAATGATGGCATATTTTCCATCTTTTGCATCCAGTTGTGCATTAGATCCGGCACTTCTTGCTATAGCAGCACCTTTTCCAGGTTGTAATTCGATATTGTGAATTACAGTACCAAGTGGCATTTGTCCAAGTGGCATGCAGTGTCCGGTGCTTGGCGTTGCTTTTGTTCCTGATATAACTTCATCTCCGGGTTTTAATCCTTGTGGAGCAATTATATATCGTTTTTCTCCATCAACATAATGCAATAATGCAATGAATGCAGTTCTGTTCGGATCGTATTCAACAGAGTGTACTTTTGCTGGCACATTGTCTTTGTCTCTTTTGAAATCGATAAGTCTATAGCGCCTTTTATGTCCACCTCCCCGGTAGCGCATTGTCATGCGGCCCTTGCTGTTTCTTCCTCCTGTTTTAGAGATAGAAACGAGCAGACTTTTCTCGGGTTTATCGCTGGTAATTTCAGCGAAGGAGTTTCCCAATCTATGTCGTGTGCCGGGAGTTACCGGTTTGAATTTTTTGATTGCCATTATTCCTGATTAGATATTACTGTAAAAATCAATTTCGTCTCCATCGGCTACTGTTACAATAGCTTTTTTGTAACCACCTTTAAATCCTTTATTTACTCCTTTTTTGGTAAAACGGGATTTTAATTTTCGCGGAACTACAGAAGTGTTTACTGATTCTACGGAAACTCCGTACAATTTTTCTACTTCACTTTTGATCTGAATTTTGTTAGCATCGCGATCCACAGCAAAAGTATAACTGTTGAGTTTTTCACCCAGAGCAGTTGTTTTTTCTGTAATAACGGGTTTTATAAGTACCTGGCTCATGATTTATCATTTTTAAAGGATTCTTCAATAGCCTTTACACCGCTTTCATTTACAATTAGATATTGTGCTTTTAAAACTTCATAAGCATTGAACCTGTTTGCAGTAAGTACTTCAGTTTTAGGTAAATTTCTGCTTGATAGGAAGAAGTTCTTGTCAACTTCATTTAAAAGTATCAAACTGCTTTTTCCATTGATTCCCAATCCTTCAAGAAATTTTGAAAATTCTTTTGTTTTTGGAGTATCATAGCTGAAGTCTTCAACCACTATTAAGCGTTTGTCTTGTACTTTGTAGGACAAGGCTAATTTACGAGCAAGGCTTCTTACTTTTTTATTGATCTTGAAACCGTACTTTCTGGGCCTGGGACCAAAGATTCTACCTCCACCTCTGAAAATAGGATTTTTGATATCACCTGCCCTGGCAGTTCCTGTTCCTTTCTGTTTCTTTATTTTTCGTGTAGAACCTTTTACTTCTCCCCTTTCTTTGGTTTTATGTGTACCACTTCTCTTCGCTGCAAGATGTTGTTTTACATCAAGATAAAGCACGTGATCGTTTGGCTCCAGACCAAATACATCAGTAGTGAGTTCTAGTTCTTTGGAAGTTTCTTTCCCTTCTTTATTGAATACTTTGAGTTTCATGTTACTTCTGAATTATTACGTATGACCCCTTAGCACCGGGAATAGCTCCTTTAATGAGCAAATAATTCTTCTCTGGTATAATCTTTATGATAGAAAGTTTTTCAGTCATAATACGATCGCCACCTGTACGGCCGCCCATTCTCATTCCTTTGAAAACGCGAGCAGGGTAGGAGGCACCGCCAATAGAACCTGGAGCTCTTAACCTGTTATGTTGGCCGTGTGTAGCCATTCCGACTCCAGCAAAGTTGTGACGTTTTACTACACCCTGAAAGCCTTTTCCTTTGGATGTGCCAACTACATTGACTTTTTCTCCTTCAGAAAATATTTCAATACCAACTTCATCACCTAATTTTTTATCAAAATCAAAGTTTTTGATTTCAACCAGTTTATGTTTAGGAGTTGTTCCTGATTTTTTGAAATGTCCCATTAATGGGTTTGGTGTGTTTTTTTCTTTACGATCACCATAACCAAGTTGCACAGCATTGTAGCCGTCTGTATCTTCAGTTTTCACTTGTGTAATAACACAAGGGCCAGCTTCAACAACCGTACAAGGTGTTTGGTTACCTTCATCATCAAAGATGCCGGTCATACCTATTTTTTTGCCAATTAGTGCTTTCATCACTATTATACTTTAATTTCTACGTCTACTCCACTTGGTAATTCCAGTTTCATCAAAGCATCAATTGTCTTTGAAGTGGAGCTATAAATATCCATCAACCTTTTGTGCGTACACAGCTGATATTGATCTCTTGCCTTTTTGTTAACGTGAGGAGAGCTCAACACGGTGTATATTTTCTTTTCCGTTGGCAGAGCTATAGGCCCGGTAACAACGGCTCCGGAAGTTCTTACTGTTTTTACAATCTTCTCCGAAGATTTGTCTACCAGATTATGGTCGTAAGATTTTAATTTTATTCTAATTCTCTGAGTCATAATTACTTTATTATAAGCTTTGCCTATTCTTCTACCTGAATTTTTCCTTTTGAATTTGCTACAACTTTCTCCTGTACATTATTAGGAACCGGAGCATAGTGATTGAACTCCATAATTGAAGTTGCTCTACCAGACGAAATGGTTCTTAATTGTGTTACATATCCAAACATCTCTGAAAGCGGAACTTTGGCTTTTATTACCTGGTCTTTCCCTTTAAGTGCCATTGATTCCATTTGACCTCTTCTTCGGTTCAAATCCCCAACTATTTCACCAGTATACTCTTCGGGAGAAAGTACTTCTAATTTCATGATCGGCTCAAGTAATACCGGGCCAGATAATTTAGATGCATTTCTAAATGCTGCTTTCGCACACAGTTCAAAAGCTGCATTATCTGAATCCACATCGTGGTATGAACCGTCATAAACTCTTACTCTCAGGTTGTCAACAGGGTATCCTGCAAGTGAACCTGTTTTCATAGCTTCTTTCATTCCTTTTTCTATAGCCGGGATAAATTCTTTCGGAATGTTACCACCCACTATGGCATTGATGAATTCTAAACCTGTTTTATCGTCTGTTCTAGGACCAAACTCAAGTGTCATATCTGCAAATTTACCACGACCACCACTTTGTTTTTTGTAAATTTCACGGTGATTGATGGTTTTGCTAACAGCTTCTTTATAAGCTACCTGAGGCGCACCTTGGTTTACTTCTACTTTAAATTCCCTTCTGAGTCTGTCGCATATAATCTCTAAGTGCAACTCGCCCATTCCTTTTAAAATGGTTTGACCTGTTTCTTCATCGTATTCTGCTCTTAAAGAAGGGTCTTCTTCAATTAACTTAGCAAGTCCCATTCCCAGCTTGTCCAGGTCAGCTTGTGTTTTTGCTTCTATAGCAAGCCCGATTACAGGTTCAGGGAAGTCCATACTTTCAAGTGTAATAGGATTTTTTTCATCGGTAAGTGTATCACCTGTTTTGATGTCTTTAAAACCAACTGCTGCACCTATATCACCGGCTTCGATAAAATCGATGGGGTTTTGTTTGTTAGAATGCATTTGAAGAATCCTGGAAATACGTTCTTTCTTACCTGTTCTGTTATTCAATACGTAAGAACCTGCATCTAATCTGCCTGAATAAGCTCTAAAGAATGCAAGACGTCCTACGAATGGATCTGTCATAATTTTGAAAGCCAATGCTGAAAAAGGTTCTTTTGCATTTGGTTTTCTTTGCTCAGCTTCACCTGTGTCTGGATTAACGCCATCAATTGCTTCAATATCACTTGGAGCAGGGAGGTAGCGGATTACAGAATCCAACATTGCCTGAACACCTTTGTTTTTGAAAGCAGAGCCACATAACATTGGAATTATAGACATGTCAATTGTTGCCTCTCTGATTGCAGCAATCATTTCTTCGTCAGTAATTGAATCCGGGTCTTCGAAAAATTTCTCCAGAAGTGCATCATCATATTCTGCTACTGATTCAACAAGCTTCGCGCGATATTCTGCAACTTGCTCTTTCATGTCTTCGGGAATATCGATCACATCGAAAGTCATTCCCTGGGTGGTATCGTCCCAAACAACTGCCTGGTTAGTTATTAAATCTACAACACCACGGAAAGAATCTTCGGCACCAATAGGTAATTGAAGCGGAACCGGGTTTGCACCAAGCATTTCTTCTACTTGTTTTACTACTTCAAGGAAGTTTGCTCCAGCGCGGTCCATTTTATTCACAAAGCCAATTCTTGGTACTTTGTATCGGTTGGCTTGTTTCCAAACAGTTTCTGATTGAGGCTCTACACCACTTACTGCACAGAAAAGCGCAACCATTCCGTCTAATACTCTTAAAGAACGCTCTACTTCAACTGTAAAGTCAACGTGTCCGGGAGTGTCAATGATATTAACTTTATACTCTTTTGTTTCATCTGTAGGCTTTCCTTGCTTTGTTGGAAATTTCCAAAAAGTAGTAGTAGCAGCAGATGTGATTGTAATTCCTCTTTCCTGTTCCTGTGCCATCCAGTCCATAGTGGCAGCTCCATCATGCACCTCACCTATTTTGTGTGAAAGACCTGTATAGAAAAGTATTCTTTCTGTAGTGGTGGTCTTTCCCGCATCAATATGTGCAGCAATTCCTATGTTTCTCGTAAATTTTAAATCTCTTGCCATTGTACTAATTCCTCTTTTTTATACTCTAAAATGAGCAAATGCTTTATTTGCATCGGCCATTCTGTGTGTGTCTTCTTTTTTCTTGACTGCGGCACCTTCACCTTTAGATGCGGCCATAACTTCAGCAGCGAGTTTTTCAGCCATTGATTTTCCTTTTCTTGCCCGGGAGTACTTAATCAACCAGCTGATTCCTACCGATATTTTTCGGTCGGCCCTGATTTCAGCAGGGATTTGAAAAGTAGAACCACCTATCCTTCTGCTTTTTACTTCAACACCCGGCATTATATTATTGAGTGCTTTTTTCCACAATTCATAACCGTTATCGCCCTCTGCTGCTTGTTCATCTACGATATCCATAGCATCGTAAAATATTTGAAATGCCAGGCTTTTTTTGCCGCTGTACATCAAATTGTTTACAAACCTTGTTACCAGAGGATCGTTGTATCTGGAATCAGGTGCTGTTGCTTTTTTCTTGGCTGCTGTCTTTCTCATTGCTGACGCTTATTTTTTATCTTTTGGCCTTTTAGTGCCGTATTTTGATCTACTTTGCTTTCTGTCCTGAACACCTGAAGTATCCAAAGCTCCTCTTACAATATGATAACGCACACCTGGCAGATCTTTCACCCTTCCACCGCGAATCAACACGATAGAGTGTTCCTGAAGGTTGTGTCCTTCTCCCGGTATATAGGCTATTATCTCTATACTGTTTGTCAAACGAACTTTAGCCACTTTTCTAAGTGCAGAGTTCGGTTTTTTAGGAGTAGTGGTGTAAACCCTTGTACATACTCCCCTTCTTTGAGGGCAGGAATTTAGAGCTCTCGACTTACTAGTTGTCTTGATGCTTTTTCTTCCTTTTCTTACTAATTGTTGAATAGTAGGCATTCGTTACATTTTGAATTTTGGAGTGGCAAAGGTAGAATTATTTAGAGAGATTAACAAAACAATTTTAAATTTTTTTCCTTAGCTGAATAAATTTACTTTTGCACTTTGAAATGCTTTATACAAAAGGATTTCGAGTATTTTTTAAACCCTGATAAACAAGTATAGTGAAGTATCCTAAAATAAAGTCTGGACTTTTTGTAAACAACCGGAATAACTTTAGAAATCAGTTGAAAAGTAAATCCCTGGCTGTATTACACTCAAACGACATAATGCCGCGCAATGGAGATAATACATATAAGTTTAGACAGAATTCCGACCTTTTTTATCTCTCTGGCATAGATCAGGAAGATACGATTTTATTATTGTTTCCCGATGCACCAGTGGAAAAATACCGCGAAGTACTCTTTATTAAAGAGACAAATGAAAAGATTAAGGTATGGGAAGGTGAAAAGTTTACTAAAGAAAAGGCTAAGGAATATTCCGGTATTAAAACAGTTATCTGGAATGATGATTTTGATGCTATATTTAATATGTTGGTTCCTTTTGCTGAGCATTTGTATTTAAACTTGAATGAAAATGACAGGGCAGCTACTGAAGTACCCTATAAAGATTTGAGATTTGCAAATAAAGTAAAAGCCAGATTTCCCCTGCACAAATACGAACGTATTGCACCAATTGTGGGCAATTTACGATGTATTAAATCTGAAATTGAAGTTGGGTTGCTTTCCAAAGCATGTGAAATTACGGGTAATGCTTTTGAACGTGTGCTTAAATTTATGAAGCCGGGAGTGATGGAATATGAAGTAGAAGCAGAAATTTTACATGAGTTTTTATGCAATCGTGCAACTGGCTATGCCTATCATCCAATTGTAGCTTCTGGAGAGGCGGCTTGTATTTTGCATTATAATGACAATAATAAAGCGTGTAAGGATGGTGATCTGTTATTGATGGACTTTGGCTGTGAATATGCCAATTACGCATCTGATATGACCCGGACTATTCCTGTAAACGGTAAATTTACCGACAGGCAAAAGGATGTTTATAATGCCACATTGCGGGTAATGAAAGAAGCAACATCAATGCTGCGTCCGGGAATTACTCTAAATGACTATAATAAAGAGGTAGGCCTGATAATGGAAAAAGAGTTGGTTCAACTGGGTTTGCTCAGCCAGAAGGATATAGATGAGCAAAATCCTGATGTGCCTGCTTATAAAAAGTATTTTCCTCACGGAACAGCTCACTATATGGGGTTGGATGTGCACGATATTGGCAATAGGTACGAGGTGATGAAGCCTGGAATGGTATTTACCTGTGAGCCTGGCATTTATATTCCCAAGGAAAATATCGGTGTCCGTATAGAAAATGATATTTTGGTAACAGATGGTGATCCGGTTGATCTGATGGGGGATATTCCGCGCGAAGTTGAAGAAATTGAGCATTTAATGAACAGTTGATGACTGCAGTGATCAGATTTATTCCCAATGCAATAACTTTGCTCAATGCATTCAGCGGAGCACTTGCTGTATTGTATATAGCCAATGGAAAACTATTAGTTGGAGCCTATTTTATAGCACTTGGGGCTTTTTTTGATTTTTTTGATGGGCTTGCTGCACGGGCATTGAAGGTGAATTCTCCTGTTGGTAAAGACCTGGATTCATTAGCTGATATGATTACTTTTGGATTGGCTCCTGCATTTTTAGCACATAAATTATTGCTTATCAGTTTGGGTGAATTTGCTGAAGAGTTTGATCCGTGGCTCTATTTGCAATACATTCCATTTATTGCGGTAATGTTTACAGCTTTCCGACTTGCTAAATTCAATCATGACGACAGACAGAGCCATTGTTTTTATGGACTTGCAAGTCCTGCGCATGCGCTTTTTTGGATTTCAATCCCTTTGAGTATACATTATTCTGACCAGAACTGGCTGCTTAGTTGGTTGTATGAAAGGTTCCAATACGATATGACGGTACTTTTTTTTCAACCACAAATTATAATTGCTCTGAGTATTTTTCTTTCAGTATTGATGGTGTTGGACTTACCGCTCTTTGCTTTAAAATTTGAAGGGTTTAGCTGGAAGGGTAATGAGCTGAAAATTAGTTTTCTGATTATTAGTTTGCTATTGCTTGCTACAATTGGTTTTGTAGCAGTTCCGCTTATTTTACTTCTGTATGTTTTGATGTCCTTGTTGCATTATAAGGTTTTTAGTAGGGGAGTGGTTAAGCAATAACGGGGAAGCTTGGTTTTTAGCCAATCACAGATGATAAATTCAGAATTGATATTTATACATGCTGCTTATTATTTAAAAACACATTGCATCATAATACAATAAATAGTACTTTCCTTACTTTTTTGTAATTAACTTTTAGCCCTTATCTTTGCAATACAATGAATTGATCCAAAAAGAGCCTCAGTATCTGCTATACAAAACCTGAAAATACCCTGTATATATTGCTTCTTAATTTTTCGAAAGAAAATAAAACAGAAGGCTAATGCATCCCATTGATATCATCATATTTATTGTTTACTTGGTGGGAATGCTCGGAATTGGTTACTATTTCCTGCGTAAGAACAAAGATGCTGATGATTATTATGTAGGAGGCCGCAACATGAGCAAATGGCATGTGGGTATTTCTGTAGTTGCTACAGATGTAGGAGGAGGGTTTTCGATTGGGCTTGGAGGTTTGGGCTTTGTTATGGGCATTGCAGGCTCATGGATGCTTTTTACTGGCTTAATAGGAGCCTGGCTCAGTGCGGTTTTTTTAATCCCCAGGATTTATAAACTCGGTGCTGAAGGCAAGCTGAGAACTTTTCCTGAAATATTCAATCATTTCTTTGACCACCGTGTGGCATTGGCTGCAGGAATTATTTCAGGTATCGGTTACTTGGGATTCACCAGTTCACAATTGTTGGCAGGAGCAAAATTGGCCACAGCTACTTTTCCCGCATTAGAGTTGAAATATGCGCTTGTGGTAATGGGTGTGATTGCGGTAGTCTATACGGTGATGGGCGGATTGAAAGCCGTTATTTTCACGGATTCCATTCAGTGGGCTATATTATTGGGCGGTTTGATTTTTATAGGCATTCCGCTCTCTTATTTCGAACTGGGCGGCATTCATGTTATCAGACAATCTGTACAGCCGGAATTGTTGAGCATTACGAATGTGAGTTGGTCGCAATTGGTCAATTGGGCGGTGACCATTATTCCCATTTGGTTTGTGGGCATGACTTTGTATCAGCGTATATATGCGTGTAGAAGTGTGAAAGATGCACAAAAAGCCTGGTATATAGCAGGTGTTTTTGAATGGCCATTGATGGCATTTATGGGTGTAACACTCGGGATGTTTGCTCGCGTTGCATTAGACATAGGTTTATTTGAACATTTAGGCTACACAAACATTGATAATATAGATGCAGAGATGGGACTGCCCTTATTGTTGAGGACTATTTTGCCACCAGGGCTTACCGGCATTATGATGGCGGCCTATTTTTCGGCCATACTTTCTACTGCCGATAGTTGTTTGATGGCTTCCTCCGGTAATTTTGTTTCAGACCTGATGGCTAAAATTATGCCTATTAAAGAAGAGCGTTTATTGCGTTTGTCGCAATGGGTTACACTTGCAATTGGAACCCTGGCTTTAATTCTGGCCGCAACAATGACCAATGTGCTGGAGCTTATGCTGATGTCCTATGCCTTTATGGTTTCGGGCTTACTTGTGCCTGTTCTTTCTGTATTGATATTAAAAAAGAACAATTCCAATGCCGCATTGGCAGCAATGCTTGTAGGTGGTGGCACAACGCTGGCTTTACAGGTGAGTGGAGTAGATTTACCCTTGGAGCTTGATCCCAATATCTTCGGGATTTCAGCTTCTGCATTAATCTTCGCTCTTGTTTATAAATTAATTCCTGAAAAATTAGTAAATTGATAAAATGAATTCAACTGAAAAAATGACCAAAAAAGTAAACTACAAAGAAAAAGTGCTCGATTCCTTTACGGGAACTGACATACTCTACACTAATAACAAGATAGCTCAATTTCTTTATGATCACTTAGATCAATATGGTGATAAGAAAGAAGATATTTTAAGAGCTGTAAATTATGCTTTTAAAAAGCATGAAATGAAAGGTGGATTTATTGTATTGGGTTTGGATGATGATGAAATCATTGGAGTAGTGGTGATTAACGAAACTGGAATGAGTGGATATATACCTGAGAATATTTTAGTGTATATCGCTGTAAATTCTGATTATCGTGGACAGGGAATTGGCAAACGCCTTATGGAAACAGCTCTGAGACGTGCAAAAGGTGCAGTAGCACTACATGTAGAGCCTGATAATCCTGCGAAATTTCTTTATGAAAAGATGGGCTTTACCAATAAATATTTGGAAATGCGCTACCAAAAGAAATAAGCAATGTCTCAGGATAAATTGATAGAGCTGAGGCATAGCCTACATGCCTTTCCTGAAATTTCGTGCCACGAAACCCAAACGCGAAAAAAAATAAAATCTTTCCTGGAAACCCATACCGATGCTGAATTTGTAGAATTTGCAGGCACAGCACTTTTGGCCATTTTCGATTCTGGTAATGAAGGGAAAAATATTCTATTCAGAGCCGAATTGGACGCCTTGCCCATTCAGGAATGCAATGATTTTCATTACCACTCTCAGGTAGAAGGTGTTTCTCATATGTGTGGACACGATGGACACAGTACTATTCTTTGTGGATTGGCACTAAAGCTTCAAAAAGAAAAACCCCAGACTGGAAAAGTGATGTTGATTTTTCAGCCGGCAGAGGAAAATGGGCTGGGAGCAAAAGCGGTGATGGAATCAGAGGAATTCAAAAGATACTATCCCGATTTTATTTTTGCACTGCACAATTTACCGGGGTTTCCCTTTCGTCAGGTTATTGTAAGAAAAAGAGGTTTTACAGCGGCAGTAAAAACTTTGGTGCTAAAATTTCATGGAATAACTGCCCATGCAGCAGAACCGGAAAACGGCATCAATCCCGCTATGGTGATAGCCGACATCATTAAAAAATCCAGTAAACTGACCCACAACGACCCTATGTCTGATGAATTTCAGTTGATCACTCCCGTTTATGCCAATTTGGGAGATTTGGCTTATGGTATTTCAGCCGGATACGGTGAATTGCATTTAACTTTGCGTGCCTGGAAACAGCAGGCTATGAATAAATTGGGAAATGATTTACTGAAATATGTTGAAAAAGCATGTAAGAATGCGGAAGTAGAGCTTGAGTATGAATGGGCGGAAGTATTTGCCTCTACTGAAAATAATTACGATGCAGTGGATTATATTTGCGAAGCCATTGAGAAATTGGACTTGGAATATCACCACCGTGAATATCCTTTTAAATGGGGAGAGGATTTTGGCTTATTTACACAAAATTTTAAAGGAGCAATGTTTGGCTTGGGCGCTGGTGAAGATATGCCTGCCCTGCACAATCCCGATTATGATTTTCCGGATGAATTGATTGAAACCGGAGCGAGTCTTTTTAACGAAATAAGGAAAACAATCCAAAGCTAATGTTTAGTTCTTCAATTATATCTATAGATAAAGACGCATTGGCGCACAATTTAAAATTTATTAGAAGCCTGATTGATAAAAATGTGCGTTTCTCTTCTGTTGTAAAGGGAAATGCATATGGGCATGGGTTGGAAGCTTTTGTAGCGCTTGCATTGGAGAATGATGTGAATCATTTTTCAGTTTATAATGCAGATGAAGCTTATCGCGTAAAGATGATCACACAAGATATGGCCGATGTTATGATTATGGGCTATATGAGTGATGAAGCACTTTATTGGGCTATCGAAGAAGGGGTCTCGTTTTATATTTTCAGTATTGAGCGCCTCAACAAAACATTGGAAATTGCCAAAATGCTGAATAAGAAAGCCTTGATTCATTTGGAAGTAGAAACAGGAATGAATCGTACTGGGCTTGAAGTACATGAGTTTGATATTGCCCTTGATATTTTAAAAAAGCAAAAAGAATATCTATACTTTCAAGGCTTGTGCACACATTTTGCAGGAGCTGAGAACATCGCAAATTTTGTGCGCATTACTGAGCAAAAAAGGTGTTTCTATGAATTTAAAAGTATAGCGGAGTCAGCAGGGTTAAAACCTGAGTTTCATCATACATGCTGTAGTGCCGCAGCTGTTCGCTTTCCTGAAATGCACCTTGATCTTGTGCGTATAGGTATTATGCAGTTTGGCTTGTGGCCAAGCAAAGAAATATTTATTGAGTACCTGAAGGATAAAAAATTCAAAGAAAGCCCACTTAAAAGATTGCTTTCCTGGAAATCCACAATCATGTCGTTTAAAAAAGTAGATATGGGAGAATACGTTGGTTATGGATCTTCTTATTTGGCACTTAAAGACATGACCATAGCGATTGTACCTATTGGCTATGCACATGGATTTACGCGCAGCCTGAGCAATCAGGGGCGTGCACTGGTTGGCGGACAGCGGGTTCCTGTTATTGGTATGGTGAATATGAATTGTTTGGCATTGAATGTAAATGATCTTGAAAATTTAAAAGTAGGAGATGAGGTTGTATTAATTGGTGAGCAGGGCAATCAAACGATCAGTATTGCTTCATTTTCTGAGATCAGTGCTCAGGTGAATTATGAATTGCTAACCCGACTCCCCAGCGATATTCCTAGAATATTAGAATAAATCAACTGTGAATTTCACCTTTGGTTTTCCTGTTAAAATAATACAGTTATTATTTATTTGTAAATTTGAAAAATGAGTTTTAACTGCTTTCAAAAAAAATGATTACCAAACCGATATATGATTTGGTTTAAATAAAAGACAGATTATGGCATTTGTAAAAATGTATAGAAACAAATTGAGGAAAAATTATAGTTTTCTCAATACGCTTTTTAAAGAGAATAATATAGAGTGGGCAGCTGTCACAAAATTATTGTGCGGCAATGAAGACTATATTCAGGAAGTAATCAATCTCGGGATTAAAGAGATATGCGATGCACGTATCAGTAATTTGAAAACAGTGAAAAAGCTGGATTCTTCTGTGCAAACCGTTTATATTAAACCCCCTGCAAAACGAAGTGTAGAGGATTTGGTTCGCTATGCAGATGCCAGTTTTAATACAGAATACAGAACCATAAAATTATTATCAGAAGAAGCCAAACGGCAAAACAAAACCCATAAGGTGATTATTATGATCGAAATGGGGGATTTGCGTGAAGGAATTATGGGGGATCATTTAATGGATTTTTACCAGTCAATTTTTGAGCTGCCCAATATTGAAGTAACGGGCATTGGCACTAATCTGAATTGCCTGTACGGTGTAATGCCCTCACCTGATAAGCTGATCCAATTGAGCTTATACGAACAACTGATTGAAGCTAAATTTCAAAAAAAGATCAATTGGGTGACAGGAGGGACTTCAGTAGTTATTCCAATGCTTCTGAAGAAACAATTGCCTGCTGGAATCAATCATTATAGAGTAGGAGAAACACTTTTTTTCGGAAATGACCTGGTAACAGATGAACCAATAGAAGGTATGGAGCAAGATGTTTTCAAACTATTTGCTGAAATCATTGAAATCACAGAAAAACCCAAAGTACCTATGGGTACATTAGAAGAAAATCCCTCAGGCGAAAGGCATGAAATCGATGAGTCGGATTACGGGAAGACTTCTTATAGGGCAATCCTAGATCTCGGATTGTTGGATATGGCACCTGATTTTATACTTCCTGATGATTCAAATATTGAATTGGTAGGAGCTAGCTCTGATATGCTTGTTATTGATATCGGAGAAAACGAATCCAATTATAAAGTGGGGGATCTGATATCTTTCCGATTAAAATATATGGGCGCACTCAGACTCTTTAACTCAGACTATATCGATAAATATATGGTTAAGGAAGACATTGATTAAATCTATTTTGTTATAATATAGATACCTCAAGCATTAAACCCGATGAATAAACACATTTGCCTAATGGGAATGCCCGGTGTGGGCAAGACTACATTGGGAAGGCAATTGTCTAAAGAATTGCAGCTGCCATTTTATGATCTGGATAAAGAAATAGAAAAAATAAGCGGACAAAGCATACCTGAAATATTTAAAAATCAGGGCGAAGATTTTTTCAGGCAAAAAGAACGCGATGTATTAGCAGCACTTTTAAAAACCACACCCGCAGTTATTGCACTGGGAGGTGGTACTCCTGTTTTCTATGATAATATGAGTCTAATTAAGCAACACGCTTTTAGTATATATATACGTACTTCACTTAAGGTCATTTCAGATCGCTTGAATAAAAGCAAAACAAAACGTCCTTTGCTTCAAGGCAAAACCCCACAGGAATTTGATAATCACCTTAAATCAATATATGAGAATCGAAAAATATTTTTCGAGCAGGCAGATATAGTAATAAATATTGGTCAAACACCACCTAAAAAAAATCTGCCCAAACTCCTTGAAGCTTGGGCAGATTTTAATGAATAGAGAATTATTATGGCTCGCTTACTTTTAATGTAGCTGCATTTTTAATGGTTAAGCTTGCAGCATCATTTATTTGAATTGTTTTACAATAACCTGTACCATCACTCATGTTCACTCCATTTTCATAAACAGTAGGGTAATTGCCAGAACCTAATGTAACATCAGGAATGATTACATTGGTTGTCTTGTCTGGTACTTTGCAGTTCCAGTTACCTGGATTGTGCCAGTCTTCGCTAACGGCACCTGTCCATACATATGTTGTAGGATAAGTGAAAATAATATTAACTACGTCAAAATGATTACAATCTGATCCATCGCTAACAGTTACGCTATAAGTAGCAGTATTATAAGCGTTAGTATCTGAAACAACAATTAAGAAAGAATCAGTTGAGCCAGTACTCCATTCGTATGAATAGTTTTCTGTTCCCCTGCTTGCTATCGCTGTAAGTACTGTTGTGTCTTCATTACATAGTACAAAATCTCCTTCAATCTCAACAAAAGGTGAGGCATTTGTAGCAACAGTATGGCTTGTTACGGTAGAACTACCGCAGCCATTAGCTGCTTGAACAGAAATGTCTCCACCATAAATATCAAAATCAACAGTTATGGAATCTGTGCCATCACCACTTACTATGTTTGCTCCCTGAGGAATTGTCCATATGTAATCATTTACTCCTGAAATAGGTGCTACTTGATAGGGTACACCATAGGAATATTCACAAACTGGAGTAGCCGGGTTATTAATAAACCCGGGTGTAGATGGTTCTTCTTTAACTTCAAAAGTTCTGTAAACCGGAATAGACCAACCACAACATTCATCTAAGACACTCAATTTAACCTGATAATGTCCAACCTGACTTGGTTGGTAAGCAGGAGTTGATTTTTGATCGGATGTCAACACAGGTGGATCCTGAGGAGTTCCTGAAATCAATCTTTGAACTGACCACCTATACTCAAGAGCTGAAGAAGTTTCGAATATTAACTCTGTTGGTGTTTCAGCATTTTGAGTACATATTTCAGTATTATCAGGAATGGTATCTATGTCTATTTCAGGCAAGCTTCTTGATCCGGAAATTTCTACCAGCTCGCTGTAAATATCAGTACCTATTTGAACATTGTATTTTCCGGTACTTGTGTAGGTTACTTTTACTGTATCATCAGAATTGCTGTATGTGCTTGATCCTGCAGTTTCATTATTCACAAAACCTGCATTTCCAAGGAAATCCCAGTTACCTGTACCTGATCTGGTAAGCAGTACTTCTGAATTCTCACATCCTTGATTTTGATATACGGTTACAGTTCTAGAAGGTATTGTTGTACCGGTTGAATTACCCGAACCAACGGTATATACTTCATAAGCAAAACCGGTTTTTCCATCACCACCATAGCCGCCATTGCCACCGTCTCCGCCTTTTCCGCCATAGCCACCATCTTTTGCTTCGCAGTTTCCACTACCTCTGACACCGCCAGAACCACCTTCTCCCCCAGTACCCCCAGGGCCACCAACACCACCTGATCCTGGATTTCCGGGATTTACTTCTATATGGGAAATATTCTGTCCCGAGTTGCTATTGTTTAGGTAAATGCCGATGGATGAACCACCGCCTTTACCTCCGTAGCCGCCAAAGGCACCAAAGCCGCCCTGGCCGCCACCGCCACCGCCACCGCCACCACTGGCTTCACCAAAGGTGGATCCTTGGCCGCCACCTCCACCGGCACCTCCACCGCCACCGCCCTGGCCTCCCTGGCCACCGCGGCCACCTTCAGAACCGGGGAAGAAGTAGTTTCCTACAAAATTTCCATCAAATCCATTATCTCCTTTGCCTCCGTCTGTGCCGGAAGTTCCTGCTGTTCCATTTACAACATTAGGTTGACTATTAGGATAATCACAACTACCTCCAAAAAGCTCATCGTATCCACTTGTTCCGGAGCCTGATGCCCCGGCACTTCCACCATCACCTCCTGGTCCGCCTCCTGTTGAAGGAAGTCCTGAACCGGGAATTGATGATCCAAGTCCGCCCGGAGCTCCAGGTGATCCTCCGGTTGGAGTACCGCCCGGACTTCCACTGCTATTATTCCCACTCCACATTTTGCCATAACCACCTTTACCCCCATTGCCTCCTTTACCGAAGAAGCCTGATCCTCCACCATTTCCACCACTACCACCATTGGCTGTACAACCAAATAAGTCCCAGCAAGTACCACCATTTTCACCTCTATTTCCATTTGTTGACTGTCCTTGAGAAACTCCCGGAGCTCCATTTGCTCCACTTGAAGCATTTCCTGTATTTACTTCTACACGGGTTATTGTATAATCACTTGCGCCCGAGATATGAAGACCATATACTGATTTGCCATATCCATTACTGGTTCTGCTATTGTTTGATACGCCACTAACATTTACAGTTAAATCTTTAATAGAGAAATTGCTTATGTTATGTGCTTTTATACCCATCTTATGGGCAATATCTGTTTGAGCTGTTTCTTCAGGGGGATTAATGTTTAAAGTGCTTGTAAGTCCTGTGTTTTTTCTCCAGTAATCTCCCATATTTTCAAAAGAACCATCCAGACTTACATTATTGGGGATTTCAACTGTTTCTGTAATTGTATAATTTCCGGCAAGTAAAAGAATTCTTTTTCTGTTTGAACTTGCTTCAGCAATATTTATCCCTGTGATTAGATCAGTAGGGCACTCTAATGTTCCGAGCGGGCCTTCACCGGTGGCACTTACATAAACAAATTCACATACCCCAAGTGCTTCTCCTTGTAAGGGGAAGTCTATATCTACTGTTTGTGATTTTTCACATCCATTGGCATCTCGTACATAAAAAGTGTATGAAGTGTTGTCGAGCAGGTTACCATAAACATTTGTGGAAGAATATGTTCCACTCGTTCCTTTTTTGTATTCATAGGGCGGAGTTCCACCATCTGCAAGTATAGTAACAACACCCTGATCGTACAATCCGGAAGTATTACATGGATATGAAGTAATAAGAGATAGTTTTATTGAGTCTGGTTGGGATAGTGTATAAGAAGTAGATGCTGTACACCTGTTACCATACCAATCATCTTGAACGGTTACAGTATATCCTCCTGCTAATAATCCGCTTTGTGTGGAGCCCGTGTTTCCATTACTCCAAATATAAGTGACACTACCTCCGTATAAATCACCATATACATTATTTGCATTAACACTGATTGAGCCTGTGCCTCCATAACAGTCAATTTCATCAATCACAGGAGGATCAAATGTAATAGCAGGTGGTTCAGTAATCTCAAAATTATCTACAACAGAACAATTTCCAGAGGTGTCTGAAACTGTAACAGAATATTGTCCGGGAGACAATGGATATAGAAAATATAAGCCTATACCAGCTTCACCATTTGACCAGTTGTATAAATACTGATCATAATCAGAAGGCTCCATGTATTGAATAAAAGCATTGTCTCCATCGTGACAAATCACATCATAGCCATGTGGATTATTTACTGAACTTTTTATGAAACTTGTAGCAAAAGCTGGTGAGGAACTGAGATAAACAGCTGAGTCACTACTTTCACAACCTGAATTTGAATTGTAAGAGGTTATGTAATAATCTCCAGATACATCTGTCTGGTAAGCAACACCAGTATATAATAAATTACTTAAACTTTGGTCAGAATATACCCTGGCTGTATTGGCATAGTCAGGGTCTGGAGAAATATTTATTGTAGTATTCCCACAACCAAAAGTTGTGTCTAAAACAGCAGGCAAACCAGGTGCTGGGGATAATTCAATTACTCCTGAAACTGCATTTGTACAACCGCTGCCAGTACAGCTCCTTTGAACCCGATACCAGGAATCCTGGGTAATAGCACCGGTAGCAAGAGATGTACTTGTAGCTCCGGGAACATTGCTGAAACCGGCACCTGAACCTATAGTACTCTTCTGCCACTGAATGCTACAGCTTCCTCCTCCGCCAGTATTAGTGTTTACATACAATGTAGTTCCACTAGTTGCATCTACACATTCAGTAGTACCCTGACCTAATATAGATATAGAAGGATCGGCTACAATAGTTAAAGTGGCATAATTACTTGTAGTATTGCATCCTACTGTTGAATTTAATTTTCTTCTGAAATCATAATTGCCTAAGGCTACATTACCGGTAGTAGTAATTGATAAAGTAGAAGTATTAAGACCAGTGTATGAGAACTCAGCGGGTGTACCATTACTGATATTCACCCAATTACTGCCGTTAAAATACTGCCAGTCAGGTGTTTCTGTTCCGGTACCACCTGTCAGTTCGGAGTTTACAGAGGTATTTCCACCGGTACAAATGCTTGATGTAGAAAAAACAGCATCACTTAATTCAGCTGGGTCGCCTACAACTGTAATAGTTCTGGTTGGGGATACAATACCATCGCAGCCTTCCCCGCTTGTTTCATAAAAAACAGCTATTTCCCAGGTACCAGTACTATTAAAAGTGATGTTTTGTGTAGCACTGGTTCCTAAGTTAACCACAGAACCACCATTTACTCTTCTAATCCACTGATAGCTTTCAGTAGCACCTATACCTCCACTGCCATTTGCTGTAAAGCTGCCTGTATGCCCAAGACATACAGAGTGGTCATTTCCGCTTACCGTAACAGTTGGGTCATCATAAATATAATGTGTTACAGGAGAAGAGTAAGCTATACATCCATCGTTATCAATAACGGCTCTAACTTGCAGGGAATTGCCGGAAGTATTGTGTGACTCCCAGGTGTGAGGGCTATTAGTAGACCAGTTATTCCAACTTCCTGTCCCATTCCATCTATATTGAAATTGTTTAAAAAAACCATAATTAAATCCCGAAGCTGTGAAAACAACATCGCCACCTTCACAGGATGAAGTAGGATTAGCAGTTACTGTACCTCCTGTTGGTTGAGTTTTATTATAGGTAAGCACGGCTGACGTAATATTATTACTCCAATTCCGGTTAAAATTTCTGTTGGGTTTTATGCATAATAAATCGCTGCTGAAGTCAATATATTTTCCTGGTGTAGGCAGTAAGCCAGAAAAATAGGTTTGACCAGAACCATCATCGATACAAAAACCCCCAGAAACTGGATCTCCCCCATCATAGCTTTCTTCGTAGTATGTAAAATCGTAATAGGCACCTTGAGGAGGCACTGTAATTCGGATACACATTGTGGGAGGTATCTCTACAGTGGCACTACCGCACCCACTTGGGTTGACGAAAAGACTACCGTCAATATCATAAAGCGAAGGGTCATCGCTGTAGCATTGAGCTTGAATGTCAAGATTCAGACCGGTAAGCGCAATTACAATAAGTAGAAAGGGTAGGTAGAATTTTTTCATAGGTGAAATTTATCATCTAAAAATAATTTTTATTTTGTCAATAAACAAAACAATATTACATGCTGAATGTAGTAATTTTTTATCAAAAAGTAAAGCATTACTTATTTTTTCGTGAAATTCAACAGAAATACATAGCCTGAAATTGTATTTTGTAGACAGCTTTAGG
>JBBDNB010000062.1 GCA_040877935.1 Chitinophagales bacterium | reverse complement strand
GCACCTATGCCTATCAGCGCAGGGACGAGATACAGGCCGATGTGCCGGACAACGGGGATTGCACAAAACTGCGCAAACTTCTTTCCAGAAGGGCATTTCTAGTAAGCAAGAAAAAGGCCACCATTAACAGCCTTGCAAACCAAAAGCCAGATCTGGATTCCGATATGTATGCTCTGTTTGAGGAACAGAACGGGAAACTGGTTGAACTGTATAAACAGCAGATAACTGAAGTCGAGAAATGTATCCAGGAAACAGTCAGTCGAAACAAAAAGATGCAAAAAAATGATCAACTGGGGCGTTCGGTCATTGGTGTCGGCCCCATCATATCGGCCTCCATTATCGCCTTTAGCTCCAACTACGGGCGATTCGGCAATGCCCGCAAAATGGCAAGCTACCTCAGTATTGCCCCGTACCCCAACCAATCGGGAACTACCAGGAAGGGTAAGGACAAGGTGCACCCATTTGGCAACAAGTTCATCAAGTCCCTGCTATCCAATGGGGCACAGGTGGCCATCCAGTACGACAAGCAGCTGAAGGGCTACTACCAACGAAAGATGGACGAGGGAAAGGAATACGGGACGGTGATGAACGCAGTCAAGAACAAACTGATACAAAGGATCTTTGCGGTAATCAAAAGACGGACACCTTATGTGCCGTTGGCCAGTTATGCCTGATAAATTTTTTCCATTTTTATTTGGATACCCGTAGAAATTCAGACGGTTAAAACCATTTAGACCCCTAAACTATCAGGTAGTCCCAGACCAATCAATTCCACAAGAACTTCAGTAGAATTAACCGTCAGACAGTTAAGACAAATGCAACTTTTCATGAACTACATTTGTATAAAGTAATAAATTTATTACTTTTAAATTCGAGCTTAAAAGAGTATGTGTGTTCGATAATATCGTTTCGACTACGCTCAACGACCAACGTATTCATTTTTTAGTGATGATTTAACAGATAACGGACATGGCAACCATAAGAAAACCAAAAATCAAATTGAAAATTATAAAAGAAGATAGCGGCTACAGTGCTGTAGGGCAATGGAAAGACAGAGGTTTTGCTACACAGGGTGAAACATGGGAAGAATTGCAGGAGATGATAATTGAGATGGTCAATTTAAGTTTTGAGGATTTAGGATTTGTCTATGAAATTGATGAAATCCGTTTTGAATACGATCTTGAAAGCTTTTTTGATTTTTACAAAGTAATTAATGCAAAGGCACTTTCCAAAAGGATAGGAATGAATCAAAGCCTTTTGGCCCAGTATATTAAAGGCATTAAAAAACCTTCTTCGGCTCAAACCAAACGCATTTTAAAAGGAGTGCATCAAATAGGTTTGGAGCTTACAGAAGTCCGCTTTATTGTTTGAGGATAAACATTAATGAAAAGCAAAAGTCCGCACCAAATCCCGATTGTCAACGGCACTGTGGCAACTCAAACATTGATTGCCTTTATCGGCAATGCTTATGATGGTTTTACCATCCTCTTCGTATTCACTCCAAATCCAGCCGCCACTTTGATTGGGGTGATTGGGCAGTTTCATCATTACGGCATAGAGCTTAAAAGGACCGTTTTCTCCATCAAATACTTCTTTGAGCACTATTGAGCTATCAGGAAAAGTAGCATTAGAAGGCAATACCCCATTGGAATCTAAAGCAGACTGGGCAATGGGATTGAACAAAGTACGAATGTGACTCCCATGTGCATTTGGATTTGCTCCAGGCAGTCTGCTGTCATTACCTTTGTAAAAGCTGTAATTCTGTTTTTCAATCAGGTTAAATAAGTCTTTGTCGTTTAAAGCACCTTCAGGCACTTCATCTTTTTTACAAGCTTCTATAATTACGAGGAATGATACTAATGTGAAAAGCACCCATATCTTTTTCATGACTGATGTTTTAGTGCCTTGAATATAGTGATTATGTAGTATAAACCGAATTAAAAAGCACATAATCTGTCGTGAGGTCGCTGCCCCATCCGGTAGCTTCTGCATGTCCCGTGTGCAATTCCAGGTGAATGCGAATATTGGATTCCCGCAATAATTTTTTTACGAAGTTTCGGTCAAAATCTGCAGGTTGTCCTTCTTTGAGTACCTGAATCATTTCATTTTTATCTCCTATAAAAAGGTCTGCTTTTTTATAATTGAAAGGCACTCCGGCATTTCCACTTGCGCAGATAATTCTGCCCCAGTTGGGGTCGCGGCCATACACGGCAGTTTTTACGAGAGTAGAACCGGAAATACTGCGCACCAATTTTCTGGCAACATCCTCTGTTTTAGCTTTGCTCACTTTGTATTCAATAAATTTTGAAGCCCCCTCTCCATCCGAAACAATGAGTTTGGCAAGGTGAATCAACAGTTCCAGCAATTTGTCTTTGAATACCTGGTAGGCGGGGTCGCTTTTAGCAGTAATTTTTTTATTGCCGGCTTGTCCGTTGGCCATTACAGAAACCATGTCATTGGTAGAGGTATCACCATCTACAGTAATTAAGTTAAAAGAACGCTCAGTGCAATACAAGAGCAATTCGTTGAGCAGTTTCTTATCAATATTTACATCGGTAACAACAAAAGCCAGCATGGTGGCCATATTGGGATGTATCATACCGGAACCTTTGGCAATTCCGGCCAGATTGATTTCTACTCCTTCGTGTTCATAGCTTACAAAACCTTCTTTGGCAAATGTATCGGTAGTGAGTATTGCGTTTGCTGCGAATGAACCCGCTTTTGCTTCTTTTGAGAGTTTGGGAATGGTGGTTTCTATACCTTCTACAATATCTTGCGTAGGAAATGGCTCGCCAATCAATCCTGTGGATGCAACTATTACATCTTCCGGTTTTAAATTAAGCATTCTGGCGGTAATTTTTGCCATAGCCTCAGCGCCCAGTTTGCCTTGTTCACCAGTACAGGCATTGGCATTTCCGGCATTGCATACCAGCACCTGTGCCGTATTGTCCTTTAGGTGTTTTTTGCTCAGTTTCACTGGTTCTGCCTGCACTTTGTTTTGGGTAAAGCAGGCAGCAGCTGCACATGGTGTTTCAGAATAAATAATAGCCAGGTCTCTGCGCATGGATTTTATTCCACTGTGCGCTCCCCAGCATTTAAAACCTTTTACGTGTGTGATGTTTTGGTTCATTACTGTTGTTTGTTGATTGTCTTGATATTGAATAATTGAAATGTATTTTCATGGTTTTAGCGGAACAATTTCAAGGCCGGCATTTTCATTGAACCCATACATGATGTTCAGGTTTTGAACGGCCTGTCCTGCTGCCCCTTTCATTAAATTATCTATGGCGGAGAAAATCATTATCCTGTTGGTCCGCTTATCCCAAACCGGATAAATATCGCAAAAATTGGAAGAGCGCACATCTTTCAATGTAGGAGCTTCCTTGCGAATGCGCACAAAAGGATGTTCTTTGTAGAACAATTTATAAAGCTCAGTCAAAACTTCCTGATTCACAGGTTTTTCAGGGCTGGCATAGGCACTTACTAAAATCCCTCTATCAAGTGGCAGTAAGTGGGGGGTGAATTGCAAATCGATGTTTGCATTGACCAGGCCACCCAGTTGCTCCTGAATTTCAACCGTATGTCGGTGCGACTTGATGCCGTAGGCTTTGAAATTGTCATTTACATTGGAAAACAGGGTGGTGGGACTTGCTTTTATTCCGGCACCTGTTGTGCCCGATTTGGCATCGATGATCACTGAGTCTGCTTTAACCCAGCCCTTGCTGAACAATGGTGCCAGGGCTAATATAGATGCGGTAGGATAGCAGCCTGGGTTGGCAACCAATTTTGCATTTTTTACTTTTTCTTTGTGCAATTCCGGCAATCCATACACTGCATTTTCAAAAGCTTCGGGAAATGTATGTTCCTTTTTGTACCAATTTTCATAAACACTTTTATCGCTCAGGCGATAATCTCCTGAAAGGTCGATAATGCGAAAGTTATGGGCTTTCCATTTTTCGATATAATGCATGGAAACTCCGTGTGGCAAAGCCAGAAATACTGCATCGGGTTTGCTTTCAGGCATTTGATCTGCCGGAACAAGATTCATGTCGAGCAGTTCGCAAAATTGCGGGTGTAGGTCTGAAAAGCGTTTTCCGCTGTGGCTTTCAGATGTAATGGCCACAATTTCCACAAGGGGATGAAACAATAGCAAACGTGCCAGTTCTGAACCAGTAAAACCGGAAGCCCCAACTATAGCTACTTTTAATTTTTGATCGCTCATTTTATTTTTTCTCCATTTCTGTTAGACAGTCTGCAATATTATTGAGTAAATACTGCAATTCCTCTTTTTTGATGTTCAATGGTGGTACTAATCGCAATACATTGTCTGCTGTGGCATTCGCCAGAATTTTCTTTTCCATGAGCATTTTTACCAGTTCCCCGGCAGGTTTTTTCAATTCAACGCCTATCATCAGCCCTTTTCCGCGAACCTCTTTAATAATCGGGAAATCAGTTTTCATTTTTTCAAGAGCCTCCATAAGCCAGTTTCCAAGATCCAGCGCATTTTCGCAAAGCTTTTCATCTTCAATGACATTGAGCGTAGCAATGGCTGCTGCACAAACCAGCGGATTTCCACCAAAAGTAGTACCGTGATCGCCAAAATTTATGGCGCGGGCCACTTTTTCATTGCAAAGGAAAGCACCAACCGGAGTTCCGCCTCCCAGGCCTTTGGCAAGTGTCATAATATCCGGTTCAACTCCATAGTGTTCTTTAGCAAACATCTTTCCTGTTCTTCCTATTCCGCATTGAATTTCATCAAAGATCAAAAGAATATCGTTTTTATCGCATAATTCCCTTAATTCTTTGAGAAATTCTACCTGGACTGAATGTATGCCTCCCTCGCCCTGAACAGGTTCAAGAATAATGGCTGCAATATCGTTGTTTATATGAGCTTTGATAGCTTCTAAACTGTTGAAAGGCACGCGGTAAAATCCCTCCGGAATGGGAGCGAAGCCTTCTTGGTATTTCTTTTTTCCTGTGGCAATGGTTGCTAAGGTTCTTCCGTGAAAGGAATTTTCCATAGCAATAATACTGCCGCCTTTGCCTTTTTTAAAGGCATATTTGCGTGCAATTTTCATAGCACCCTCTACCGATTCTGCTCCGCTATTGGTGAGAAATACCCTACTCAATCCGCTGAGTGCAGTGAGTTTTTCAGATAATTCAACCTGTTGAGGGCTCACATAAAAATTGGAAATGTGAATGAGCTTTTCGGCTTGTTCCTGTATGGCTTTGACCACTTTAGGATGGCAATGCCCCACATTATTGACCGCAATTCCGGCCAGTACATCTAAGTATTTATTGTCTTCCATATCCCACAAATAGCAGCCACTGCCTTTTTTGAAGGCAAGTGGATAGCGCTTAAATGTTGGCAAATAATATTTCTGATCTTTTTCGTGAAGCTGTTTTGTGCTTAATTCCATTCTTGTAATTGATTGTTGATTAATGTTTCAGATATTCTTTGCTGTGATTGTTGTCCCGGTATTTTTTCCTTTAATCAGGTAGTCTTCAATGCTTTCGGGTTTGGTTCCATTGAGTATTACTGCGGTCTTGGCTCCATTTGCTAAAGCAATTTCACAGGATTCTACTTTTGGGATCATTCCCCCTTTAATGACCTCATTTTTAAGTTCCGGAATCTGATTTACAGAGATTTGATGTAAAATTGATTCGGGACGATTGATGTCTTTTAGCAAACCATCAACATCTGTGAGCACAATATAATAATCTACTTTTAATGCTCCGGCCAAATGTCCGGCAAACATATCGGCATTGATATTGAAATCATCAAAATTCTCATCTGCCGCAATACATGTCATTACGGGAGTATAAGCATTTTCAAGCAGTAGTTCTGGCAATTTGGTGTTTACTTTTTTCACATTACCCACTGAACCGAGATCAACCGAATTGCCCGTGGAATCTTTGTGCATTCTTTTTTCGGCTATAATACATTGTCCATCTTTACCTGAGAGTCCTACAGAATTGAGCCCAGCATTGTTTAGGTGTTTCACCAGATCACTGTTGACTTCGCCCTTGAGCGTACGTTCTATAAAGCGCAGTGCTTCTTTGGTAGTGACCCTGTGGCCATCGATAAACTGAGATTGAATATTGGCTTCTTCCAGGCTGGAATTGATAAAAGGCCCGCCTCCGTGCACCAAAATCACCTGGTAACCGCTTTCAGTAAGTTTTTTGATTTTTCGGGCAATTTCAATTTTCAAGGTGTCATTGAGCATGGCATTGCCACCGTATTTGATCAGAGCTCTTTTTGCTCCCATTGTCTATTTTTTGATTGGGCTAAATAATCAGCATTTTTTTTGGATTATGCAAATTTTGGACGGAGACAATGTGCCAAGGCCAAATGAATATAGACTTTAAAAGTCTCAAAGACTCGGGAAGTCTCACAAAAACGATTGTCACCCGCCTGACATATCTTCGGGATTGTAATGACTCCTTGTAGAGGTATGTTTTGATACGGTTGCCCTGTACTTTCCTGATAAATTCTTTATCTCTCAAGCTAAGTTCTTAACTTGTTTCCCATTTTATTCGATAGAACGATCAGCATAGCAGAACATGTGTGGAATAGCAGGATTTATAAGTGAAATAAACATAGAGGACGACATACTGGAAGCTGTTGCTGATTCACTGAAGCACCGGGGACCGGATGCTTATGGAGTTTTCAATATTCCAGGATCCAATACATGCATGGTCCATACCCGCCTTTCCTTTTTCGACCTGTCAGACAAAGGAAACCAGCCGATGCACTTTCAGGAGTTAGGCCTGACTATTAGCTATAATGGCGAAGTCTATAATTTCAGGGAAATCAGAAAAGAGCTGGAACAAAAGGGATACACTTTCATTTCAGATTCTGATACCGAAGTGGTTTTAAAAGCCTGGCACGCCTGGGGAACAAAGTCCATTGACCGCTTCAAGGGAATGTTTGCCTTTGCCATATACGACTCTAAAAACAAAAAGCTTCACCTGGTTCGTGATCGATTCGGCATCAAACCACTTTACTACACGCATCAAAAAAATACATTTGGTTTTGCTTCCGAATTAAAAGCATTGCGCGCAAGTGGCTTGTTTCAAATGGACACTGACTGGTCGGCAGTCTGTGATTTTATGGTGTATCGCTATGTGCCATCGCCCAAAAGCATATATGAAAATGTACACAAATTGCCGCCTGCCCATTACCTGGAGTATGATACAGTGGCCAATACAACTGCGATTCATGAATATTGGAAATTGGAAAGCGGAAACAAAAAAGATCCAAAAGGAGAATTGCCGGCTATGGTTGATGAATTTTTGCGAAAATCGGTTCAAAGGCATTCCAGGGCCGATGTTCCGGTGGGCATGTTTTTAAGCGGAGGCTATGACAGCAGTGCCATTGCAGCCTATTTGAAACAAAACAATTATCCCCATGCACAGGCCTTTAGCATTGGTTTTGAAAATTGGGAACGCTCTGAACATCAATATGCCCAAATTGTGGCCAATCACCTGGACATTCCGCTACAAAGTCAATTGTTGGACGCTACTTCTTTGGATTATGTCGATGAAATGCCACAGGTCTATGACGAGCCGATTGCCGATATTTCAATTGTGCCTACCTATTTGGTGAGTAAATTGGCCCGAAAAAATGTAAAAGCGGTATTATCGGGAGAAGGAGCCGATGAAATTTTTGGAGGATACTGGTGGCAAAAAGAATATTACCGGATTACACATCCTAAAAGCATTAAAGGAAAAATCAAGCAATTGATCAATGGCAAGGCCGATCCGGTGAAATTTTATGCCGATGCTGCCTCTATGGGCGAGTTTAATGTTGACGAACTTAAAAAATTGTTGCACCCAGATCTGCATCAATATATTCCAGAAGACCCGCTTTGGTTTTACCGCAAGCATTTGAAAAAAGAATGGAGTCCCTTGAAGCAAATGCAGTATATGGACATCAAATGTTTTATGGCAGAACTTATCCTCGTGAAAGTAGATCGGGCGAGTATGGCCAATTCATTGGAAGTAAGGGTGCCTTTTTTGGATCACGAATTATTTGAAACCATATTTTCCTATCACGAGGATGCTTACTATAAATCCGAAGTCAAAAAATACTGTCTACATGAAAATATTAAAGGAAAATTGCCCCAATCTATTATAAACCGTGAGAAACAAGGTTTTGTAGGGCCAGATCAGTATTATATGAAAAAAGATTTTTACAGCAAAGTTTTTCAACAGTCAAAACTTAAAAAGCAGGGGACGTTTTCGGATGATTACCTTGACCACCTAATGAATAAACCCTACGATTGGCGAAAGTGGAAAATTGCCGTTATGGATAAGTGGTTTGACAAATGGATGGCTTAATTTTATATTTTCGCCAAAGATGAACAGGAAACCAAAACTACTGATTACCGGAATTGCAGGTTTTATAGGATTTCACCTTGCCCGAAAACTATATGGAGACTATACTGTATTTGGTATTGATATTACAGATGGAAGTGTAGCTAATATAAATGGCGACAGGCTCAGGGAACTGCCAGAGGAAATTGAGTACCTGGAAACTGATATCAGAAACTATGATGCGCTAAAAACGGTGATTGGAAAATTTAAGCCCGACCTTGTAATTCACCTTGCGGCCTGCACTGGTATTGCCAAATCTGCTATAGACCCGAAACTATATTTTGATACCAATGTACAGGGTTTTTACAATGTATTGGAGGCAAGCAGAATTAATGGGGTCAACAAGATTATTTATGCAAGCAGCTCTTCGGTTTACAACAATAACAACCCTGTTTTCAAGGAAAGCGAACAGGTAGATCAACAATTGTCCTTTTATGGCACAACCAAAAGAATCAATGAGCTTACAGCTTCAAATTACGCCAAGCAATTTAATTTGCAATGTATTGGACTTCGTTTTTTTACAGTTTATGGTTCATGGGTGCGCAAAGATATGGCCGGGTGGAAATTTATGGAGTCAGTAGAAAAGGGGAATGCCCTTACGCTTTACAATGGAGGTAAAGTTTCCCGGGATTTTACCCATGTATCAGATATTGTAAAATCTATTGAACTGTTGTCAGAGAAGGTATTGGAAGGTCATATGAAGTCTGACACCGCTTGTTTTAATATTGGTTATGGAAACCCTGTATCAGTAAAAGATTATCTTCAGGAAATTAGCAAAAACTTAAATAAGGAAGCCATTTTCAATGTTGCACCATTACCTGATAATGAACTTAGTCATACACATGCTGATACAAGTTTGCTACAGGATATTATTACTTATAAACCGGCTACTGATTTAAAGTCAGGAATTGCTGAAATGGCCAGTTGGTTTAAAACTTATTACAAAAACACAAAGTGATTTTCAAGATCAATTATGACTTACAATTTCGCAACTATATCTACTGAAAGCCATCTGCATAAAGTGTTTGTGCTTTATGAATCGCTTTATGAAATAGATAAAGATGTGTGTCTTCATGTTTTAATTACAGATGTAGATGATGTAGGTTCTATTGAAAGCCCTTTTGATAATGTCATATTTTATACTCCCCACGATTGTTGTAAAGATAACCTGAGTCAAAGTATATTAAAGAAATACAATGCAAACGCAGACAAATTGCGTTGGACAATGAAACCGGTTTTTTTACTTTATTTGCTCAGGGAAATAATGTTGCAGAAGGTGATTTATGTCGACAATGACATTGCATTTTTTGGAGCTTTTAATTTTTTGTTCAAAGAACTAAGTAATTATAATGTGTTGCTTACTCCCCATAATTATTCTAGAGATCCATTGGAAAACCAAAACTGGTTGGAAGCGAATTTTAGAGTAGGTTTGTATAATGCCGGTTTTGTTGCAGTTAATAAAAATGCAATTTCTGCAATAGAGTGGTGGGCAGGATGTTGTTTGTATCGCTGTCAAAAAAATTACATGCGGGGTCTTTTTGATGATCAGAAATACCTTGACCTAATACCAATCATTGAACCAAAAACAAAAGTATTAGAGCATAAGGGATGTAATTTGGCCGGGTGGAACCTTGATATCTGCAGAAGAGGTGAGCATAATGGTAAAGTGCTGATCAATGGGCAATGGCCTGTAGTATTTATTCATTTTAATCCTACTACTTTACAGTGTTTTTATGAGGATAAAGATCCACATCTAATGCCGTGTTTTAATTCATATTCAGAAATGTTGAAGAAATATAATGTTGATTCTGATTTGAAACAGGAAGCATTTAAAGAAACCTATATCCAAAAAATCAAACTACTGATATGGAGATTGCTCAATAGGATTAACACTGTCAATTCCTGAACTTAATTAGGAACATTATGAATGTAATCAGAATAAAAAAAATAGAACAAAAGCAGTTGCGTTTCATCTGTATTTTTCTTGTGCTATTTACTTTTCTGCTTTACGGGAATACCATTGGCCATTCTTACAATATGGATGATGTTTTGGTAACTCAAAATCACAGGCTCACATCAAAGGGAATTGCTGCAATCCCTGAAATTTTCACTTCTCCATACTATGAAGACGATCAGGGCTATGCCTATGAATACAGGCCTATTGTGTTGTCTACTTTTGCGATCGAAAATAGTTTGTTTGGAGATAACCCACATGTAAGTCATTTTATCAATGTGCTACTGTATGCCCTGACAGGGGTGGTTCTTTTGATATTGCTGATTCAGCTCTTCCCCCAACTTAATATACTGTTTCCTTTAAGCGTAGTCTTACTTTTTCTTGCGCATCCACTACACACAGAAGCCATAGCGAATATCAAAAACAGGGATGAAATTCTAAGTCTATTGGGCGGGCTTGGCGCCATGTATTTTGCTTTAGCTTTAATAAATAAGAACAATTGGCTCTACGCCATAGGCATTGCAATCTGTTATTTGTTTGGTCTCTTGTCTAAAATGAGTGTATTGCCTTTTGCTTTCATCATTCCGATTGCAGTAGTTTTATTTGTAAGGCCAGGGTTGAAACAATTTTTGATTATTCATGTCCCATTGACATTGATTGCTTTTTTTTTAGTGCCTTTTAATGTGCTGAAATATCAGGCCGTATTTGGAGCATTGCTTTTAATAATCCCGATATTGCTTTTCTTTTTTTTTGATAACAAAATTACACCCTTATTACTGGAGTCGTTTGGAAAAAAGGTAAAGTGGTTCAACAGATCTTTTTCAATTGATTTTTTGAAAAAGATATATCAGAAAGATTCTGAAGAGCAAAGTGAAAATCATTTTTTGTTTCCAAATAAGCCTGTTGGGAGAGGGGTGGTTTTCTCAACTTTTTTGATAGGTGTAATTTTACTTCCCCTTGGCTTTTTATATGATAATTATTTCTGTATTTCAGTTTCTCTGTTATCAGCAGGTGGGCTTTTTTGGTATGGAAATTTGCAGGTAAGAACTGTAAGCTTTGTTTTTTTGATTGTAATAATAAGCTTAATTAACGCATACTACGATTTGTCTGTATCAATGTATTTAGTATTTCATGTACTTGCATTGGGGTTGTTTACAAACATGAAAAAAAACAGGTTGTATTATATATGCGTTTTAGCATTGGTGTATATTCCTTTTACTTTTTTTACAGAAGTAGATTTAGGACTAATACCATCAATAGTCTTTTTCACATTGGCATTTATGCATCATAGAGGATTGTTGCATAAAAGAATCTCTCAAGTCGTTTTTCTATTGTCTATAATGTTTGGATTGAGTTATGTAATTGAGCATATATTAGGCAGCAAAGAAGTGAAAGAGATAATTGTCCCCATTGCAATATCAATTGTTATTGTATCGGTATATATGATCAGGAAACCCCTGCTAATAATGAGGGTTTTATTGTGTGTTATTCCAATTGTTTTGTTAATTGATGTACATGTTAAGCTTGATTTTAAAAAAGAGCTTAATAAAGCACAATTAGAGAAAAAATTAAAAGAGGGCAAACCTGACACACCGGTATCTAAACCTAATTTGGAACCGTTTTTACTTAGCCCCCAGACTTTTTTTACAACTGATCGTCCTATTACTTTTGATGAAATGCCTTTGGCTTATGATGCCTCCTGGAATAAAAAAATCGGTACTTCTGCATATGTGCTGGGCGAATATTTAAAGCTATTGATATTCCCGCACCCTATGGGTTTTTATTATGGTTATGCTTACATCGTACCTGTATCCATAGATAATCCACAAGCTTTAATTTCCCTAATACTGCATTTGGCATTGCTTTTTCTTGCAGTTTATTTGTTCATAGCCCGCAAACATTTAATTGTAAGTTTTGGAATTGTATATTATCTGGCCTGTATTTCTGTATTCTCTAATTTTGTGTTTCCAGTAGTTGGTATGATGGCAGATCGCTTTACTTATATTGCTTCTCTGGGCTTTTGCCTGGTATTGGCATATTCACTTTTAAAAGTTTTTAAAATAGATATTGCTAAAAATGATGAAATAAAAATTAAAAAAAGTTTTATTGTTCTTGTAGTTATTATTTTAAGTGCATATTCATTAAAAACCATAGCAAGAAATAGTTTGTGGAAGGATCCTCTAACGCTCATGGAGCATGATATTAAGCACCTGGACAAATCTGCTAAAGCACATTATCTTTTGGCTAACTATAGTATGCAGCAGTATGCGAATAGTAATAATCATCAGGAACAAAGAAAATACCTTAATCAGGGAATTAAGCATTTTGAAAAAGCTACGGATATATATCCGGAATTTTTTAATGCCACATATGATCTTGGGCGTGCACATATGTCTAAAGGCAACGAAGCTGAAGCAGTTAGAGCATTTGATAGAGCTATAGAAATGGATTCAACTTATTATAATTCTGCAATTTATGTAGCGAATATTTATGCCTCAAATAATATGATCAAAAAGGCTATCCCTTATTATAGGATAATCATCAATAATTCCGATAGTCCAATAGAGTATTATTTTGAACTTATAAAATCATGGGCAGTACTGGGGGAATATCAAAAAGCAATTCAGGTCAATAAAGAGGGTATTGAGAGATACCCAAACAATATTGATTTATTGATGAATCTGGGTGAAGTATATTTGGATATTAATGACACCACTTCAGCTATAAAGTATATGGAAAGGGCTTTTGAAATTCAAAAAGATGGAAATATTGCGATGATGATTTCCGACCTATACAGAAAGCAGGGAAATATTAAAATGGCCAATTATTATGAAAGTTTTACTATACCACAGCAATAGAATATTAAATTGTCTAACAAACACCTGAGAATTGAATCAGATAATTACTATAGATAAAGAAAGTATTGTGCAAAGAAGGGTTTTGTACCTTATAATATTCATTGTTACATTTCTTCTATATGCTAATACGATTGGTCATTCCTACAATATGGATGACAATTTAGTTACAAAAAATCACAGACTTACATCAAAGGGAATTGCTGCAATACCTGAAATTTTCACTTCCCCCTACTATGAAGACGATCAGGGTTATGCCTATGAATACAGGCCTGTAGTATTATCTACTTTTGCAATAGAGCATAGCTTATTTGGTGAAAATCCTCATGTCAGTCACTTTATAAATGTGTTATTGTACGCCATAACCGGCATACTTCTGTTTTTATTGTTAATGCATCTATTTCCAAACCTGAACACGGTTTTTCACCTTACTATGGTTTTATTGTTTCTTTCGCACCCTCTACACACTGAGGCTATTGCCAACATAAAAAACAGAGATGAAATTTTAAGTTTCCTGGGTGGGCTCTGTACTATCTATTTCTCAATTAAATTGATAATTAAGAAAAATTGGTTTTATGTTATTGGTATAGCCATTAGTTTTTTATTGGCCTTATTGTCTAAAATGAGTGTTTTGCCTTTCGCTTTTATCACTCCTTTTGCAGCAATATTGTTTCTAAGACCTGGAATAAAACAACTATTAGTTATTTTGCTTCCATTGCTTGTTATTTCAGTCTTATTGGTTCCTTTAAGCTTTACCTCTCATCACATTTATTTTGGGGCAATACTATTTTCAGTTCCAATTCTATTATTTATATACTTTAATCCTGATGCAAATTATTGGTTTTCAAAAAACACAAAATTCCTGATTAAATGGTGGTCTGCTAAATTTTCATGGAGCCGATATTTTGATGATCACATTCCACTGTCAATTGAAGAAAAAAAATCAACTTTATTCTTCCCAAATAAAACCCTGAGCAGAGGGCTTGTTTTGACTTTCTTTGTGTTGGCTATTGTATTTTGTTTTACTTCAGTATTACATTCAAATTATTACTTAGCAGGGCTCTCAGTATTGTCACTTTCTATTTTAAACTGGTTCGGAAATAAAGATGTGCGTGATATTAGCTTAATACCTTTGTTGTTAATATTAGGGATTGAGAGCATGTGGTTCAATACTAGCTTTAGTTTTGATGTTTTTAGCTATGTTGTGTTTATAAATATTTTATTCTCCTCAAGACCATTAAAATCTGGCTATAATTTAATCTTGATATCAATATTTATTTTGTTTTCATTTTTAATAGATGATACAGATTTTGTATTTGCAATTATAGGCTTTATCATTACCTATTTTGCATTTGTAGGGAAAATTAAAAGCTGGATATTCTATACATTTATTGTAGTAGAGTTTATTTTGCTAATAGCCCTTTTGTTTTTTAACATTCAAATTGAAGGAGATCTAGGTGAATTAATATTACCTGCAACTCAGCCTCTTATATTTCTTATATTATTCACGACTAGAAAACCTATAACGCTAAGCCAGGTTATTGTACTGTTTATTCCTGTTTTGCTATTCATTAATCTGCATTTTTTTACGAATGTTGAAGCCCTAAACGCTTCAAATCAACCAATCGAAAACTCGATTGACGTGCTTGATACACAGGTAAATACAGAGCAGCCTGAAGAAGATGAGTCTATAGTTTATCTCTCTCCTCAAACTTTTTATTCAACAAACCGACCAATTCATTATGTGGAAATGCCACTTTCATTTGATGATACATGGAATGTAAAACTTGGCACATCTTTTTATGTCTTGGGTGAATACCTCAAGCTCTTGTTTATTCCGCATCCCATGGGTTTTTATTACGGATATGCATACATAGAGCCTGTTGGTTTAAATAATCCCCAATCCTTAATTTCATTGCTTTTGCACTTTGCATTGCTTTCATTAGCAATTTATTTGTTATACAAAAAAGAATTATTAATAGTTGGTTTTGGAATTATTTATTACCTGGCTTGTATTTCTGTATTCTCTAATATTATATTCCCGGTAGTCGGTATGATGGGTGACCGTTTTACTTATGTTGCTTCTCTTGGCTTTTGTTTGATACTTACATTTATTCTTTTTAAAGCTTTTCGAATTGATTTTTACAATGAATCTAAAATCCGCTTAAAACCGGGTTTTATTTTATTAACAGTATTCATTCTTGGAGCTTATTCCTTAAAAACAGTTGCCCGTAATAGTCTTTGGGTAGATGCGCTAACCTTGATGGAGCACGATATAAAGCATTTAGGTAAATCTGCTCAAGCGAACAATCTATTGGGGAGGTTTTCTATGCAGGAATTTGCAAAAATCAATAATCCCCGCTTAAAACAAAAGTATGTAGATCAGGGCATAAAGCATTTCAAAAAAGCCTGTGAGATTTACCCCGATTTTTTCAATGCGCGCTATGATCTTGGCCGAGTTTATATGGTGAAAGGAAATTACAATGAGGCAATAAAAGCTTTCAAAAAAGTATTGGAAATGGATTCAACCTTTACTGATGCTATGGTTAATATTGCTAATATATACGAGGAAAATGACATGCCTGAAAAAGCTGTTCCATACTATGAGCAAGCAATCAAAAACACTAATAATTCATTGCCATATTATGCATCCTTATCTTATGCCTTGTTTCGCATTGGAGATTTTGAAAAAGCAATAAAAGTCAACAAAGAAGCAATTTCAAAACACCCTACTGCCTTTGATCCTTATTCAAATTTAGCCAAGACTTATCTGGAAATTGGAGAAAAAGCTAAAGCAATAGAAAATTTTGAGCAGGCATATAGAATCAAGCAGGATCCACAACTTGCTGCAGCACTTTCCCATCTTTACAGAGAACAGGGGGATATAAAGATGGCCAATTATTATGAGAGTTTATCAAGAAGTCAGCAGCAATAAAATTGCCAGTTCTAAGAGGCCTTTAAAATCTTTTATTTTTAAAACTATTCTGTAAAAGTATAAGCCTTATCTTTGCATGCCTGATGAGTAATTTAAAGAAAGTTGCTTTATATACCTTGGGCTGTAAGCTCAATTTTTCCGAAACATCGGCTATTGGTCGGCAGTTTGAGTCTGCCGGATACTCCAAAGTGGATTTCGATCAGGAAGCCGATGTATATATCCTCAACACATGTTCGGTTACCGATAATGCAGACAAAAAGTGCCGCAGCTTGGTGCGTAAGCTTGAGCAACAGGCTCCGGATTCTAAAATTGTAATCATTGGTTGCTATGCGCAGTTACAGCCCGAAGAAATTGCTTCTATTCCAGGGGTGGATTTGGTTTTGGGCGCTAAAGAAAAATTTAATGTACTTGAATATGTCAATGACCTGGATGAAAATACACACAACTGCCAGGTTTTTGCCTCAGATATAGAAGCGATTGACAATTACAATGATGCGTGGTCTTATGGCGACCGCACCCGAACTTTCCTAAAAGTGCAGGATGGTTGCGATTATTCCTGTGCTTTTTGTACCATTCCCCTGGCACGCGGCAGAAGCAGAAGTCTTAGCATAGATTCAGTAATGCAAAATGCAAGGAAAATAGCTGCTACTGATGTAAAAGAGATTGTGCTTACCGGGGTGAATACCGGAGATTTTGGCAAAGGTCCTCACGGGGCTCCACGTCCTGGAGAAAGTTTTTTGGATTTGATTAAAGCATTGGATGAAATTGAGGAGATCAACAGGATTCGTATTTCTTCAATTGAACCCAATTTATTGAGCAAGGAAATCATTCAACTTGTAGCAAATTCACAGCGTTTTATGCCGCATTTTCATATACCGCTGCAAAGTGGATCAAACAAAATGCTGAAAGCTATGCGCAGAAGATATTTGCGAGAGCTTTATGCAGAGCGGGTTGAGCAAATTAAGGCAGCAATGCCTCATGCCTGCATTGGTGTAGATGTGATAGTGGGCTTTCCGGGCGAAACAGAAGCAGATTTCCTGGAAACCTATGAATTTCTAAATGAACTTGACATTTCTTATTTGCACGTATTTACCTACTCCGAACGTCCCAATACACTTGCTGTTGAAATGCCCGGTATTGTTCCAATGGAAGAAAGACGCAAAAGAAGTAAAATGCTGCGCAGCTTATCGGTTAAAAAGAGGCGCTATTTTTACAAGCAATTTATAAATACAGAGCGACCGGTACTTTTTGAATCTGAAAACAAACAAGGGTACATCTACGGATTTACTGACAATTATATAAAAATAAAACATCCTTTTGATGCACTATTGTGCAATACCATTCAGGAACTGCCACTGGAAAAATTAACAGCATCCGGTGAAATGTGGATTCCTGAATTTTCTCAAAACTATACTATACAAACTTCATGATTTTTAGCCAGATATTAATTTTGCGTTGCTATGCAACACTTTCCGACCTGATTTTTGATCTCACTGGACTCTATGTTCCGCTCCCTATTTTTTCTTTTGGGTTTTTTGTGGCTTTGGCCTTTTTAATTGCTGCATGGTTTATGCGCAGAGATATTATCAGAAAAGAGAAACTGGGTTATTTTCAGCCATTTACTAAAGAAGTGTGGATAGGTAAACCTGCTTCTCCATTAGAGTTGGGAGGAAATGCGCTCATAGGTTTTATTATTGGCTATAAGTTACTGCCGATTATCACCAATTATCAAGCTTTCAGTAAAATGCCACAGGAATTTATCCTTTCATCTGAAGGAAGCGTGATTGGTGGTCTTGTAGTAGCAATATTCTTATTATACCTTAAATATTATGAAAAAAACAAAGTAAAACTTGATAAACCAAAAAAAGAAAAAGTTAAAGTTTTTCCACATGAACTTACTGGTGATATTGTGATTATGGCTGCTTTTTCAGGTATTGCTGGGGCTAAAATTTTCAATTTTTTTGAAGCCCCTGGCAATTTAATGGATTTTATTAACGACCCATTAGGAAATTTCTTCAGTGGATTGGCCATATACGGTGGTATTATTGGTGGTGCTATTGGAGTAAGTTACTATGCTTGGAAAAAAAATATACATCCGCTAATACTTGCTGACACCATAGCTCCAACTTTGTTTATTGCCTATGCTGTAGGCAGAATGGGATGCCAGGTTTCTGGTGACGGTGACTGGGGAATTGTAAATACTGCTCCCAAACCCGATTGGCTGGTTTGGCTGCCCGATTGGCTGTGGGCTTATGATTATCCACACAATATCATTAACCAGGGAACAACAATCCCCGGATGTATGGAAACATACTGCAAGGTATTGGAACAACCTGTTTATCCAACGCCTCTTTATGAAGGTATTATGGCTACTATTTTGTTTGTTTTCCTTTGGAACATCAGAAAAAAGATTACAATTCCTGGCGTAATGATAAGTCTGTATCTGACACTGAATGGTGTTGAACGCTTTTTTATCGAAAAGATCAGGGTAAATACCAAATTGGAAATATTTGGCTTCCAGGCAACACAAGCTGAGTTTATTGCCGTGGTGTTTATTCTTCTTGGAATTGCAGGCATATTCTATTTTAGGAAAAAATATAAAAACTACAAACCGGGAAAGCCTGCCATTGAATAGCTTTTGGGCATTATTTCCTCAATACCGAAACTGCAAACAATACCCAGCCAACAATAAAAAGCAAGCCGCCCAAAGGCGTTATTGGTCCGAGTATCTTAGTGGGAATCAAAGTGAAAACATCTTTCACGGCTAAAAGATAGAGAGAGCCTGAGAAAAACACTATCCCAATTCCGAAAGCATAAGCTGCATAAATACTCAAGTTGTTCCATTCTTCTTTGCAGAAAAGTGCGAGCAGCAAAAGCGCAAAACTGTGGAAAAACTGATAATTGATCCCCGTTTTAAAGATGTCTAACTGATATCCACTCAAGATGTTTTTGAGGCCATGAGCCCCGAAAGCGCCCAATATTACACTCAGTGCTGCCGACAGGCAGCCAATACTCATTACTATTTTGAACATTTTGCAATTTCTTGTTTATAGCTTAAAAGTAAAAACAAAGCGGGAATAATTACCTTTGATTCCGCAATTTGTATTAGAAATGCAATTGCACAAAACCCCGATTAAAAACAAGCTTTGCAGATGAAGCGCTTGAGTATACTTATTGCTGTCCTGTTCCTTCTTGCCATTGCCGGTAGTATTTGGTTTTTTTATCAATTAGAAGAACAAGAAGAGGCAGAACTTTACGATGCTTTGCCACCTTCCACTACTTTTTTTATGGAGATAGAAAGTTGGTCTGATTTTAATAAAAAATTTACCGCTACAAACTATTATCAAGAGCTATCAACTACAGGGGCTGTTTCGCAACTGCTGAGACAAACCGAGATAATGGATCAAATATTGGCCAGACCCGATTCGGGAGCAAGTCTTTTTGACAATAGAAAATTACTGATACAGGCAGCTTTGACCAATGCCGGTGAATTTGATTATCTCTACTTGTTGGAAACCAAAAACCTCAATAAAGCAAGTTTTATCAGTTTTATAAAAAAATTAGGGAGCCAGCGTAAAATTGAAGAACGCCACTACAAAGGCATCTCTATTTTTGAAGCATCTACCAATTTAGGAATGCTGACAATAGCATACCACAAGGGAATATTAATGGCGTGTTTCACGCCCTTTATGGTGGAAGAAGCAATAGAACAATTAAATAAATCATCCTGGCTTAAGTCAGATGCCGATTTTCAATCTTTAAATGCACTTTCTTCTTCCGGAACTGGAATTAGAGTCTATATCAAAGCTTCAGACGAAGCACTCTTAAGCGAATTGCTAATTGATCAGGAAAGAAATGATCTCAAGCAATTTGTTAGAAATTTTGCCTCATGGATTCAATTGGAACTCAGCATGGAGCAATCTGTACTGGCAATCAATGGATATACTGCTGCCGGGGACACAAATTTCCTGAGCAAATTTGCAGCACTACAACCGGGGGAAATGGAAGCAGGCCGTATTTTACCTGTGAATACAGCCGTTTTTTTAAATATTCACGCACCGCTATTGTCGGAATCAGAATCGGAAGAATTTCCCTATCACAGCTACTTTGCCACTTGGGTGGGGCATTCAAGAGGTTTTGCTATACTTGAAACCCTTGACGATCAATGGGAAAGAACTTTATTATACTATATTCAGTGCACTGATTCAGAGCGGGCGAGAGAAAGCCTGAAGGAAGTGACGGAGCTGCAAAATCAAACTTTCAGCCAGGATTACAATGGTTATTCAATTGGTCGCTTGTCTGGGAATAATTATGCAGAGCTGCTTTCTGTTCCAAATGCAGGTTTGAGAGATCCTTATTATACATTGATAGGGGATTTTGTATTACTGGCCAATTCCCTTGAAGAATTGAAAAAAATCATCAGCAAGTACCTGAATGGCAATACTTTGTCCAGAGATAGAAATTACCTGGCTTTCAATAAACAAATTTCCTCAAATTCTAATTTCACATTGCACATTCAGCCGGGCTATAGTTTTCAGCTTTTGAAATCGCTTTTGAATGCAAATCTGAGCAAGGCATTAACTGACAATGAAAAGGATTGGAAAAACTTTGAATTCGGAGCATTGCAGTTTAGCAATTTCAAGGGACTTTTCTTTACCAATGGTATTTTGCAATACAACCAAAAACAGGATGTTCAGGTTGGTTCAGCAAAGGAAAAGCTATGGACACAAGAACTGGATGCAGAATTGAGCAAGGGGCCTTTTATTCTGACAAATCATACAAATGGTGCGCTGGAAATATTGGTACAGGACAAAAACAATCAAATTTACCTCATCAATAGAAATGGCAAATTGCTCTGGAAAAAAGAGCTACAGGGACAAATTTTCGGGGATGAAGTTTTTCAACTCGATTACTATAAAAACGGAAAGCTTCAAATGGTTTTCAATTCTGAATCACACATTTATTTAATTGACAGGGAAGGCAATAATGTGGCGGGATTTCCGCTGAAATTGCCTGTGAATTCCAGCAATGGATTGTTGTTGACCAATTATGACAACAAGCATATTTACCGCTATTTTATGGCTGGTCGCAACAGAATTTACGGGTTTTACCAAAGTGGTAAGCCACTTCCTGGTTGGAGCCCTAAAGTTCGGGCAGGTACCATCACACAGCCATTGGAATATTGCCAAATCAAGGGTATAGATTATATTATTGCTGCAAATGAAGAAGGAGAACTTTTCTATTTCGACAGGAGAGGAGAGAAAAAAGTACCGCCAATTTTGACAAAAACGGAGTTTGATTTTCCTTTTGCCTTTATTGAAAATCCTGAAGCGTTTAAACTTTATAATTTCAGCAAAGAAAAGCAGCAACTCTTTGTTGTGGATATGGAAGGCGCATTCAAGACCCTTGATTTTAATGACACTTTGAGTTTCTTTGACTTCAATGCATTTGATCTGGATGGGGATGGCAATACTGAAATTGTATTTACGGATACCAATACAATTTATGTGTACAATAGCACATTGCAATTGCTTGAAACCATTAGCAGTCCCATTGCTATTGACAGTAGGCCTTTTCAGTTGGACAATAAACTTGGTTTCTTATCTAAAGCATCGGGACAGATATTTTTGCTGGATGAACAATACTCAACAACAGAACTATTTCCACTAAAGGGGCACAGTAAATTTATAATTGAAGACCTTTTCAAAAATGGCAATCAGATATTGATAAGTTCTGAAGAGAAAAACAGTTTATCTGCTTTTAAAATCAGTTTGAATTAGAGTCTCCAGTTAATAGGTTCAAGTCCCCGTTCTTCCAAAAGTGCATTGCTTTTAGAAAAATGCTTGCATCCGAAAAAACCATTGTGAGCTGAAAAGGGAGAGGGGTGTGCCGCTTTCAGAATATGGTGTTTACCGGCATCTATCAATTCGGCTTTGTTTTGTGCAAAACGTCCCCACAGCAGAAAAACCAGTCCTTCCCTTTCTTGCGATAATTTTTCGATCACGGCATTGGTAAATATTTCCCAGCCTATTTTACTGTGAGAAGCGGGGCTGCTTTTGCGGACACTTAGAAAAGCATTGAGCAGCAAAACGCCTCTGTCTGCCCAGGGTTCCAGGTTTCCACTTGGAGGGATGGGCAAGTCCAGGTCCTCTTGCAGTTCTTTGAAAATATTTACCAAAGAGGGTGGGGGCTTTATCCCATCTGGAACAGAAAAACAAAGTCCATGTGCCTGTTCGGGGCCGTGATAGGGATCCTGACCTAATATAACAACCTTTACTTTGTTGAAAGGGGTGCGATTGAATGCATTGAACATCAAAGGACCCGGTGGATATATCGTTTGACCGTTTCGCTTTTCTTCAATCAGAAAATTCTTGATTTGAGTGAAATAGTCCTTTTGAAATTCTTCGCTAAGCGCTTCGAGCCATTCGGGATGAATATCTGGGTTAATGCTACTCATTTTTTTGCGACTAATTTACAATAAGTCCAATACATTTTCAGGAGGTCGGCCAATGACAGCTTTGTCACCTTTTACAACTACCGGTCTTTCTATTAATTTGGGATTTTCGTGCATCACTTTCACCCATTCTGCATCGCTGAGTTTTTTGCCCTTGAAATTGTCCTTAAAAATTTGCTCTCCTTTGCGCAGCAATTTTTCTGCCGGAATATCCAGCATTTTAAGCACACGCTTTAACTCGGCTTCAGAAGGAGGTGTTTTTAAATATTCCACAATTTCGGGTTCCACTCCTTTTTCCTGAATCAATTTAAGTGTTTCCCTGCTCTTTGTACATCTCGGATTGTGATAAATTTTCATATCTCAGTCTTTTTGATTTTCGCTTACCTGGTGCAATAAATAACTTTTTATAAAAGGATCCAAATATCCGTTGAGTACCGCTTCTGCATTGCCCGATTCAAACCCGCTGCGTGTATCTTTCACCAATTTATAAGGGTGCAATACATAATTTCTGATCTGCGAACCCCACTCGATTTTTTTCTTGCCCGATTCTATTTCAAATTTCTTTTGATTGCGCTTGGCCAACTCCATTTCATACAATTGGGATTTTAACAATTGCAGGGCCTTTTCTTTATTGCCGCCTTGCGAACGAGATTCTGTATTTTCAATAACAATACCGGTAGGAGCATGTTTTAGCCTTACACCGGTTTCTACTTTGTTTACATTCTGTCCGCCTGCACCACCAGAGCGGAATGTATCCCAACTGATGTCGGCAGGGTTGATCTCTATTTCTATACTGTCATCAACTAAGGGATAAACATACACAGAAGCAAAAGAAGTGTGTCGCCTGGCATTGGAATCGAAAGGGGAGATGCGCACCAATCTATGCACGCCATTTTCGCCCTTCAGGTGGCCATAGGCAAAATCGCCTTCAACTTCCATAGTGGCAGATTTTATGCCTGCTACATCACCTTCTACCCGGTCAATTTCTTTTACTTTATAGCTGCTTTTCTCTCCCCACATAATGTACATGCGCTCCAGCATTTCTGCCCAGTCGCAGCTTTCTGTACCTCCCGCGCCACTGTTGATCTCAATCACACAGTTCATGCCGTCTTCTTCGCCATTCAGCGTAGATTTAAACTCCAGCTCTTCAAGCGCCTCTTCAGCAGCCTGAAAAGCGGCTTTTAACTCTGCTTCACTGGATTCATCAGCTTCTGAAAATTCAAGCAATACTTCAGCATCATCAACTTTAGAGGAAGCTTCATCAAATATGCGTACCCAGTATTTGTGTTCTTTGATGGATTTCATCAGCACTTCGGCTTGTTTGGGATCGTTCCAGAAGCCAGGTTGTGCAGAGATTTTTTCTTTTTCTGCTATATCGAGTTGGTGCCTTTCAATGTCAAAGATACCCCCTCAGGGCTTCGAGCTTGCCCTTTAAATTTTTAAGCTGATCACTGTTCATTTTGTAATAAATTTTGTGCAAATATAGGGTGATTTTCGGGCTTTTGGATACGCTAAATTTCATTCAATCCGCATTTTTTATAAGCAAACAAAAATCACAGTTCGTACATTTTACTATATAAAATAAACCTGCTACCTTTTTTTTGAAAAACGGGACTTACTTCATCTGATGAGCTTGCCCCAAAATAAGCAATAGCGGCTCCTGTGCAGGCAATTAGGCTTTAAATGCTCTATTTCTGCTGCAATCACAAAACTGGATTTATAACTAACAGTAGTAGAAAATCAAAATATTGAGAACCACCCTGCCCCTTTTTTGTTAGATTGTATCAGGTAAATTATGAAAGGATATCGATTTACGGAATTCAATGAAAAGGACAATAAAAAAAGTCCTTTTGAAAAGCTTTTTGATTTATTCAAAGAGTTGCTGGTCTATACATCGGGTGATGTATCAGAAGCACTGAGCTGGTTAACCGAACTCGATAAGGAATACGGGCTCACATCATCCGGCTATGGCATGGGCGATTTTATTGAAGACCTTAAGGAGAAAGGTTTGATAAGTGAAGGCAAGGAAAAGGGCAGTTTGAAAATCACAGCCAAAACAGAGCAAAATATCCGCAAATCGGCTTTGGAACAGATCTTTGGCAAAATGAAAAAATCTACCCGCGGCAATCACAAAACAAAATATTCCGGCACTGGAGATGAAGTTTCTCCCAATTTAAAGCAATTTCAGTTTGGCGATTCCCTGGACAATATTGCAATGACAGAAAGTATGAAAAATGCTTTTGTAAATCATGGCATTGACAATTTTCAAATGTCGGGAGAAGACCTGGTGATTCGGGATACTGAATTTCAAACCCGAAGTTCTACCGTTTTGATGATAGATATTTCACATTCCATGATTCTTTACGGAGAAGACCGCATTACTCCAGCCAAAAAAGTGGCTATGGCACTGGCTGAACTGATTTCTAAAAAATACCCGAAAGACACTTTGGATATTATTGTTTTTGGCAATGATTCCTGGGAAATTCAGATCAGGGATTTGCCTTACTTGCAGGTTGGCCCCTATCATACCAATACGGTGTCCGGCCTGGAATTGGCAATGAATATATTGAGGCGGAAAAAAGGCAATAACAAACAAATATTTATGATTACCGATGGCAAACCTACTTGCCTGAAAGAACCAGATGGCACATACTATAAAAATAGCTTTGGACTGGATCAGAAGATTTTAAACAAAACCTACAACCTGGCGCGACAGTGCCGCAGACTTAAAATCCCAATCACTACATTTATGATCGCTTCTGATCCATACTTGAAAGAATTTGTAAGAACATTTACTGAAATAAATAAGGGCAAAGCTTTTTACAGTGGATTGAGAGGTTTGGCTGATTTGGTATTTGAAGATTTTGAAAGAAATAAAAGAAAAAATTTATAAAACACTATTATGCAGCATGAAATAAAAACTTTTGGCGGATTGAAAGACTCCGGGTATCAGCCCAAATCCGTGAAGGATGAAATGAGAGCAAACCTGCGAAAGAAACTGCAAAGCGGAGCGCAATTGTTTGAGGGAATCCTGGGCTATGAAGATACGGTACTGCCCGATTTACAACGCGCTATTTTATCACGGCACAATATCATTTTACTCGGGTTAAGGGGGCAGGCCAAAACAAGAATTGCCCGTCAAATGACAGAGCTGATGGATGAATATATTCCTTATGTAGCCGGTTCTGAAATCAATGATGATCCCTTTGCGCCTGTTTCAAAATTCGCCAGGGAACGCATTGCCGAAATGGGAGATAAAACGCCTATTGCATGGCTGCACAGATCAGAGCGTTTTGGTGAAAAGCTGGCAACCCCCGATGTATCCGTTGCTGATCTAATTGGCGATATTGATCCCGTTAAAGCAGCCAATCAGCGCCTGTCTTTCAGTGATGAGGCTGCATTGCATTTTGGAATTATTCCGCGTAGCAACAGGGGCATTTTTGTAATCAACGAGTTGCCCGATTTACAGGCCCGCATTCAGGTAGCTTTGTTTAATATTTTGCAGGAAGGCGATATTCAAATCCGGGGATTTAAGCTGAGGATGCCCCTGGATATTCAGTTTATATTTACGGCCAATCCTGAAGATTACACCAATCGCGGATCGATAGTTACACCATTGAAAGACCGCATTGAAAGCCAGATTCTAACCCATTATCCCCGCAATATAGAATTGAGCAAACGCATTACCCTACAGGAAATTCGCCTGAGTGATACACAAATAGAAAAAGTAGAATACCACCCCATTATGCTGGATTTGAGTGAGCAAATTGCTGTGGAGGCGCGGGAAAGTGAATATGTGGATGAGAAAAGTGGGGTTTCAGCGCGATTGACCATTTCTGCCTTTGAAAATATGATCAGCGCAGCAGAAAGGCGCATGTTGATCAACAAAGAAAATACTGCTTATTTGAGGATTTCAGATTTATGGAGCACGGTTCCGGCCATTACAGGAAAAGTGGAATTGGTGTATGAAGGCGAGCAGGAAGGGCCAAAAGTAGTGGCGCAGCAACTGATCAGTAAATCGATCAGGAATATTTTTAAGCAATATTTTCCTGATCCGGAGCTTTTGAAAAAGAAAAAAGAAAAGAACCCCTATCAGCAGATTTTAGACTGGTTTTCTGAAGGCCACCATCTGGATTTATTGCTCGATGCTAAAGAAAAGGAATATCGTCAGGCATTGGACAAGGTTGCCGGATTGAAAAATCTGGTTCAAAAGTATGCGAAAAATTTAGAGGAGCGGGAAACTTATTTTTTACAGGAATTGATGTTGCACGGCTTGGCTGAGTATTCACTGATCAGCAAAAACAGGCTGGAAAACAGTTTTGCTTTCAATGATATTTTGGGAGCCGTATTTGACCTCGGCAGCAGCGATTTTGATATGGACGATTTCAATGAAGAACACAATTGATAATTGCATAAAAAATAACTTCTTTTAATTATTTTACAGCTACTAAAACTTTAAATTTAACACCATGAACAATCTATTATTTACCCTCGTATTTAGCATTTTCATTTTTGCAGTAAACGCAGCAGATTATAATTCTGTGCATGATTTTGCTATGGAAAATATTTATGGAGAACCTGTTAAACTTGTGGATTACAAAGGCAAAGTATTACTGATTGTAAATACTGCCAGTAAATGCGGCCTTACGCCACAGTATGAAGAGCTTGAAAAATTATACCAGGAATACAAAGATCAGGGTTTAATGATATTAGGCTTTCCGGCCAATAATTTCATGAACCAGGAGCCGGGAACAGATGAAGAAATCCTGAAATTCTGCAAAGAAAACTACGGAGTGAGTTTTGATATGTTTTCCAAGATCAGTGTAAAGGGAAAGGATACGCATCCACTCTATGAATATTTGACAAGTAAAGAACAAAATGGTGTATTGGACACTAAAGTTTCCTGGAATTTCCAGAAATTTCTAGTAGATAAAGAAGGAAAGGTGATCACTACTTTTTCACCTAAGACTTCTGTTTACGATGCTGAAGCTTTGTCCAAAATCAAAAAACATCTTGAAGAATGAGGCTTGCAAAATCTAATTCCCCAAAAGTAATACTGCTCTTATTTTTACTGTTTTCAGGCATTTTAAATTTAACTGCCGGAGATGAAGTGAAAATTTTGAACTACGAGCAATTTGAAAAGCGCATAAAATCGGATAAGGAAGGTACTGTGGTATACAATTTCTGGGCAACCTGGTGTAAGCCCTGTGTAGAGGAAATTCCCTATTTCGAAAAGATCAATGCCGAATACAAAGAAAAAGGAGTGCGTGTGGTTTTTGTGAGCCTGGATTTTAAAAGTCAGTATGAGAAAAAATTGCTGCCCTTTGTTGAGAAAAATGAAATGAAATCGGAAGTCCTGCTACTGGATGCACCGGATTACAACAACTGGTTGGACAAGATCAGTACAAAATGGAGCGGTGCAATTCCGGCTACACTTATTGTGAACAACAATACAGGCCGCTGGGATTTTTACGAGCAGTCTTTCACCTATAATGAACTGAAATCAACCATTAACAAATAAAAAACCAATATGAAAACGACACTTATTTTAATCGCCAATTTTATCTTGCTTTTTCAAATCGCAAATGCAGGTGATGGAGTTGAGGTAGGAGATATTGCCCCGGGATTTGAGTTAAAAAATATTGACGAAAGAAAGCTTTCCTTGGATTCATACACCAGGGCAGAAGGTGTGATTCTGATTTTTTCATGCAATCATTGTCCTTATGTAAAGCTGTATGAAGACCGCATCAATGCACTTGATGCCAAATACAAGAAACAGGGTTACCCGGTAGTGGCCATCAATCCTAATGATCCTGAAATACAGCCGGCTGATTCTTTCGATAAGATGAAAGAACGCGCTAAGGAGAAAAATTTCACCTTTCCTTATTTGATTGACCAAACTCAGGAAATAGCAAAGGCTTATGGCGCAACACGTACACCTCATGTATATTTGCTGAAAGCTACTGAAAGCGGACAGTTTACTGTAGCTTATATCGGTGCAATAGACAATGATACCGAAGGTAAATTAACCAAAACCGAAAGGGTGAATTATGTAGAGGATGCCATTGCAGCCCTGCAAAATGGAGAATCTCCCGATCCTGATTTTACCAAAGCCATTGGTTGTACGATTAAGTGGAGTAAGTAAGGATTGCATAACCCGTATCCACTAAGTGCTTGGACATGCCACCAGCTTCCGTAGCTCCGTAGCACCTTGCTACGGATTAGTATTAAGCTCATCCAAGGGCCACATCACCTTCAGCAGTTTTGTTATTGAATTTTATCTGCTTGAGAAAAAGCAGGTTGAAAACTACTGTCAGGGTAGAAACAGCAGCTATGATATAGAAATATTCCTCTTGTCTGAATTGAATGAAAATTAAGGCCAGCAAAGTTAAATTCCTGAACAGATCGCTGATCACAGCTTTGCGGTTTGAAACCATCAACTCACCCATATTGATCAAAGTCCAGATGTAAATAGCAGCAATTCCCGTTATTTTAAGTAGCGAAACCTGCTCGCTGTATAATGAGAGGAAAGGAAAGGCCAGGCCAAGCAATCCCAATTGAATGAGTACGAATATCCCTACAGATTTTGAAAGAGGTGGATTGAATTTTTTATAAGTGCTCATGTCTATTTCTTTTGGCTCCAATTTTGGCCCAACATCTGCCGGGCGCCAGCCTACGGGCATAAACCAAATGCGGATTTTGTCCCAGTAGCTTTTAGTTGCCATTGCATTTTTAAACAGAAATTTGAAATAATTGAAATTCTGTTTGATGGGGTTCCAGTTATCAACAGGCTGCGTAATGCCATAAATAGGTTCTTCTTCCTCTTCCTTAAAAGAGCCATACATTCTGTCCCATAGCATAAAAATTCCGGCATGGTTGCGATCGATGTATTTGGGGTTTCTGCCGTGGTGCACCCTGTGGTGGGAAGGTGTATTCAATAACCATTCAAACCATGCGGGCATTTTCTTAATGGTGCGGGTATGTATCCAATACTGGTAAAAAATCCCAAAAATATAGGCAAACAAAAACATCTCTGTGGGAATGCCCATTACAGCTATTGGGATAAAATAAATAAAAGTAACAGACACCTGAAAAATTCCCTGCCGCAATGCTACGGTAAGGTTGTATTCTTCGCTTTGGTGATGCACTTCATGGGTTGCCCACAAAATATTCACCTCATGGCAATGCCGGTGAAACCAGTAATACTGATGATCTACAATAAAAATACTAAGCACATACCACAGCACACTGCTTTCTGAAATTTCGGGGATATTGAAAAGTGCCTGAACCGAAAAGTTTACAAAAACATAGTGGTAAAAAGCAATTAGGATGACATTTAGAAACAAGCTCATTACAACTTGCATCAAACCCAGGCTCATATCATTTATGGAATCATTAAGCCGGAAATAATTGGCTTTTTTCTTGTAGTTGTAAAAAAGCTCCATCAAGAGTAGAAAGAAAAACGCAGGAACTACATATGGAATCAATTGCATTGTACTAAAATCGATAAAAATCCTGAATAATTCCCTTAATTTCTGCATCATTTATATTCCAGGTATCCTTGTTTTTATTCTTTCGTATAATTATACCTGAGTTCGGAAATTATTTATTGCTCAGAATGCCAGAAAATAGTGAGATTCGACTGGAAATATTGATGGAATAGCGGGCTATTTTGAGATATTTCCAGGAAGAAGATTGCTGTTTTCTGGCATTTGAAATCCATAAAACGCAATTTGCTGCGTTGCATTTGCTTGGTTTATCCCGATAAACCTTCTCAAACGCGCCTTGCCTATTGCGTTTTAGTGAATTTCTGAGCTCTTAAATAATTATCGAACTCAGGTTGTACTGCATCAATTATTGAATTAATTGTTCAATTGATTTTGTCAGGCATTTAGTACAGCTGAAACAAATCAGTTTATGAAATCTCAGGCCGTGACAATAGAAGTCTGTCAATATTTGATATTTTTGATTGATTGCGAAAATCAGTGAATGCATAAATTTATAAACGATATATTTTCTCCGAATAAAATCTGCTGTGTGTGGGTCTTGGTATTATTGTCGTTTGCAGTAAATGCACAGGAAATCGCATCCCTTAACCAGCTTTTTAGCAATAATATCAACAATACCGGCTCTTTTCATTTTCACTACAGCCTTGATGGCAAAACACTTATGGACAAAAGTTATAGTAGTGGCAGCAAAAATGTAGGCAAGAATACAGCGATAAAAATTTCTTCTGCTTCTGAATCGATTGTGTCGGCAGTTGTATTAAGCCTTTGGGATGAAGGCTTATTGAAGTTAGACGACCCCGTTTCCAAATTTTTACCTCAATTCAGAGGTGAAATGAGTAAAATCACTATTCTTCAGTTGCTGTCACACACAAGCGGGTTGCCTTCTAATAGTATTTATTTGCACGATGAAAACCTCAATTTGAAATTTTCAGTCAATAATATCGCTAAAAATTTAAGTATAAACACGCCTCCCGGAACAGAATTCAGCTATGGTGCTGTGGGGTATCAAATTTTGGGAAGAGTGGCAGAAATAGTCAGTGAAGATACCTGGGAAAATATTATAGCAAGAAAAATCACGCAACCTTGCGGTATGAGCAATACCTATTATCGCAAAGGGAAAAGCATAAATGTGGCCGAAGATATTGTAAGTACTGCTGCAGATTTTGAGCAATTTCTCAGTATGCTATTAAACAAAGGCCAACTCAATGGAAAACAGGTGCTTTCTGAACGAGCTATCAATGAAATGATTTCAGACCAAACCAGTAAATACCCTGTTGGGTATGCCCCTTATCGTTATCAGAAGGAGGGTTTCAGTGGCTATTACGGATTAGGTGTATGGATAGATCGTTTAAAAGAAGATGGTACAGTAACAGAGATTAGTACACAAGGGGCAAAAGGATTTACGGCCTGGGTGAATTTTTGCAATAAAAGCAAAGGCATGTTCGCTATATACGGTGATTTAAAATACAGCCAGCCTGTAATTGGCGCTACCCGTAGTTATTTAACTGAAAATTACGCAACAGCCTGCAAAGACATTTCCTCAAAAGCATTGTCCAAAAAATTAAAAAACTCAAAAGGAGCAACTTATACCAATATTACTTTTGAACTCTATCGCGAAGCAAATGTCAATCTAAGGTTGTACGACCCATTGGGCAATGAATTGCAGGAATTGATTGATGGAGATTTAAAAAAAGGAAATTACAATTTCCCTGTTGATATCAGTGAATTGTCTTCCGGAGTTTACTTTTATCGCTTGAAAATTGATGATAAGGTAGAAACTAAAAAATTGACCATTCGCAAGTAAATTGAAAAGTATTGATTCAGCGCTATCACACTGAATTTCAATCTCATTAAATCCACATTGAAGAAAAGAAAAACAAAAATTTTAATTGTAGGTGCTGGTCCTGCCGGACTGAGTTGTTCCCTTTTTCTGTCGAAGATGAAAATTGAGCATATATTGCTTGAAAAAGAAAAGTTTCCGCGCGATAAAGTCTGTGGTGATGCGCTTTCAGGGAAAGTAATAGAACTGCTCAAGAAATTAGACCCTGAATTAGTAAGAAAACTGAATGCTGAAACAAGGCAAGTGGGCTCATGGGGCGTGAATTTTTATGCGCCCAATGGCAAAAAATTGCGCATTCCCTTCAAACAAGATTTTGATAAAAGCACTTTGCCTCCGGGAAACATCAGCAAGCGCATAGATTTTGACAATTTTCTGTTTGAAGAAGCGCAAAAAAGCCCTTATGCTGAAATTATTGAAGAAAGTCCTGCTCTAAAATATGAGCGCACTGAGAAAGGATATATAGCTCAAACAGCCCAAAAAGAATTCGAATGTAATTTACTGATAGCAGCCGATGGAGCATACAGTCGTTTTGCAAAGGACTTTGGCAATATCACTATGGAACCCAATCATTACTGTGCCGGTATCAGGGCTTATTATCAGGGTGTGTCTGGAATGGATAAGGACAATTTTATTGAACTTCATTTTTTAAAAGACCTGTTGCCCGGTTATTTCTGGATTTTTCCTTTGCCCAATGGTGCGGCAAATGTCGGTTTGGGTATGCGCAGCGATGTACTTAGAAAAAAGAAACTCGATTTGAAGAAAATGCTTCCAGAAGTGATTGCCTCCAACCCGGAATTAAAAGCCCGTTTTCAAAATGCAGAACCCGAAGGTAAAACAAGTGGCTTTGGCTTGCCCTTAGGCTCTAAAAAACGCGCACTATGCGGAGATCACTTTATGCTTTTAGGTGATGCAGCGTCACTTATAGATCCATTTACAGGGGAAGGAATAGGCAATGCCATGTTTTGTGGTATGTATGCCGCAGAAATAGCTAATAAAGCATTGAGCCAAAATGATTTTAAAAAAACAGTATTGCAAGATTATGAGCACAAGGTTTACAAAAGAATGTGGGATGAACTCAAATTGAGCAGACGATTGCAGCAATTGGTAAAATTTCCTTTCTTGTTTAATTTTGTGGTGAATAAAGCCGCAAGGAACCAAACACTACGCGAAACAATTTCCTGTATGTTTGAAGACCTGGATATTCGGGAACGTTTAAAACAACCATCTTTTTATTTCAAACTAATTTTTAATCAAACACAATGAGAAAACTAATCCATTTATTATTTGTACTCGTATTTTTAACCGCCTGTAATACTAGCGGAAATACTGAAGAAAACAACACAGAAACAGCAACTACAGAAAATGTAGCAACTACTGAAAATTCTGAGCAAGAAGAAGTAAGAGTAGGAGAGTGGCTGAGCAAAGGAGAAGAAATTTCACCTGAAGGGGCTATTGATATCGAAGCCTTTAAAACTAAGATAGAAGGCCAAACAGAAATAAACACCAAGTTGGAAACCAAAATCATGAGTTGCTGCCAGAAAAAAGGCTGTTGGATGAAAGTGGATTTGGGCGATGGAGAGGAAATGCGCGTCACTTTTAAGGATTATGGCTTTTTTGTACCATTAGACGCTACAGGGATGGATGTAATTATGGAAGGTAAAGCCTATTACGATACCACAAGCGTAGAAATGTTACAACATTATGCAGAAGATGCAGGAGAAAGTCCTGAAGCCATTGCTGAAATCACAGAACCAAAATTAGAATTGGCATTTGAAGCTACTGGTGTATTGTTGAAGTAATTCTGTTTATTTGCTTCCAATTCACTGAATAAAAGCAACTTTAATAGCGGCTATTTTCAAAATTTGTTATCATAGATAAGCCCCTTGCCTTTATAAGTTTATCCGAGAGGGGATTTTATTCCGTTTTAATTTGGAATTTGCCTCAATAGCTGATTATATTTGCACTGCTTTTTAAAAAAGGCAATAGTAAAAGATTCAGTAGCTCAGCTGGTAGAGCAACGCCCTTTTAAGGCGTGGGTCCTGGGTTCGAGCCCCAGCTGGATCACTAAAAAGCCACCTTCAATGGGTGGCTTTTTTGTTTCTGGAGTATTTAATTTTTTTCGTTTAAATAAGTGTTCCTGAAGTTGAAATTTATTAAATTTGCACTCGCAATTAAACGCTCTTGCTTGTTTGGAGTCATATTATTTTTATAATAAACAGGCTTTTATAAGCGAATTGCAGAAAATATAAATGGTGGTTGTAGCTCAGTTGGTTAGAGCGCTGGATTGTGGTTCCGGAGGTCGTGGGTTCGAGACCCATCATCCACCCTTAAGCAGAAAGCTTCCTTGAAAAAGGGGGCTTTTTGTTTTTCAACAATTAATTAATCTGTTGAAGCTTGTTTAATCATTTTAGATAATTCAGAGCTGTCAATATCTGAAATACTGCGAATTTTAATATGCCTCATGTTTTTTCCACTGCCTTCAAGTAAATTATTAGGATCAGTAATTTTTTCGAAATTGAAGAACCCTATGTTAATATGCTGCTTGTTTAATTTCAAATAGCAAAAATCTTTTTCAGTAGTATATACTGGTTGCCCCCATTTAAAATTTTCCTTTGCTTTTGGTACTGCTTCAGCTATTAATTGCCTAAGCTTTAATAAAATATCTTTTAATGGTTTGTCTGCATTGGCTATGTAATCATCCACTTTTTTAGATAGTTGCATGGCTAATATTTGTTGAAATTAAATAATATTATTTTATGTATACTTTTCCTTCAATCCCAATTTTTTTTATACACTTTTTTCTCAAAAATTTTCCGCTATCACTCCTTTTAAATTTTGCCAAATTATAGATAGTCTTAGGTTTTTCGTATGAATCGAGGTATTGCTCAAATATGCTATCGAATTTTATTTTTCGCAAATTAGCTTTATTTGCTTCTACTATTAAAATTACTTTTTCTCCCAGTTTTTTATCTGGCTCGGAGCTTATAAAAAATTCATAAGGAATATGTGTTTTAAGCTTAGCCTCTATTTGCTCGGGCATCAATTTTACACCACCTGAATTGATCACATTATCGAAACGCCCCAACCAGCGGAAATGCTTTTCGTCTTTCAAATCTACTATATCATTGCTTTGCAAAGGTTTGTCCAATAAATCAGGAGCCACAATCTTCAAGCAATTTCTATCGTCTTGCATAAATTTCATTCCTGATATAGCTTCAAAACAGGCTTGATTTTTACTTATATTTTTAATAGCAACATGACTCATGGTTTCAGTCATTCCATAGCTTTCATAAAAGGTTGTGGGCAATTTTTGAAGTTCTTTTTTTAAAGTATCGGAAACAGGAGCACCGCCCAGTATGCATTTCTTTATTTTTTTCCAATGCGCTGGATTTTCCAATGTATTTTCGGCTTGCAAGGGTACCATTGCCGTGAAATCAAACTCTATTTCAGGCAGTTGTTCCAATACATTTCCTTTTGGATTTCCCAGATACAAATCCCATTGATTGACCAGTGCTCGAACAATCATCATTTTTCCTGCAATATAATTTGCCGGCAGGAGCAGGGCTACCTTGCTTCCGGTATGGAGGCTGAAATATTCAGCCGTCATTGAGGCACTTTTGGCCATTTTTACTTTGGGAAGACTTATTTCTTTTGGTGTCCCAGTTGATCCTGAAGTTTGAGCGATGATAGAATTAGAATTATTAAACCATTCCAAGATAAATTGAAATACATCTTTTTCCCATTGTGGAATTTGCTTGTCAATTATTTTATTATCAGCCAATTCAAGTAATTCAGCTTTTGAATGTTTTTTCCCATTTAAAATGTAAATAGTCAAATTCATAAATCCAATTTACACAAATCCCAATTATTCGATTTGCTGAAATGCAATTGATCACCTTTTAAATATAGTGGGCTGTCAAAATTGTTATTGTACAATTGGCCCGTTCCCAAGCCCTGAGGCAATGGATTGTTTTTTGTAGCTGTCCATTGTGCTATAGCACTGAGCCCAATATTCGATTCCAGGGCCGAAGTTGCCCACCAGCCAATGTGTTGATTTTTGGCCAAGTCAATCCATTCTTCACAGGCCAAAAAACCACCCAACATACTTGGTTTTAAGATAAGATATTGAGGCTGTATTTGCTCCAATAATTCTTTTTTTTGTGTGCCGTAAACTCCTATCAATTCTTCATCCAGGGCAATATCTATAATATTTTCCTTGCAAAGTTCCTGCATCTTATCCCACTGACCAGGAGCAATAGGCTGCTCTATACTGTGCAAGTCAAAATTTGCAAGACGCTCTAATTTTTTGAAAGCTTCATTGGTTGAAAAAGCACCATTGGCATCTACACGAATTTCAATTTGATCGGCAGAAAAGTGCGCTCTTATATTTTTTAGTAAAGCCAATTCCTTTTCAAAATCAAGTGCCCCGATTTTTAATTTCAAACAGGAAAACCCCAAATCCAACTTGTCTTGAATTTGCTGTAGCATGTATTCGGGTTCACCCATCCATATTAAGCCATTGATTTGCTGTGCTGCTTTTTCTTCTGTAAAATTAGAAAGGAACAAAATGCGCCTTCCTCCATTTTTCAAATCTCTTTCAGCCATTTCCAAGCCAAATCTTACAGAGGGTATATTTTCTAAAGTAGCTTTAAGGTTTTGTAAATATCGATCAGGGGCACCACAAGCTTTTTTAAGTATTGTATCCATTTCATTCAATGGTTCTTTACTGAGCCAGTGCAGTGGGCCGCATTCACCCAACCCAAATATTTTGGGATTTTCGCTATTCCATAATTTTATAAACCAGGAATCTTTATACGTTAAGACGCCTTTTGAAGTGCCACTTGGGCGGATAAAATGAAGGCGATATTTTTGAAATTGAGCTTCGTGCATTGAAATATTAATATTGGCAATTGGCTTTAGTTAAAAGTTTTTACTTTTAATTCGATATAATGAATGCTCCTTCAAAAGTATTTGTTTAAATTGAAAACACTAAAAGTGTATAAAGATGAAAACAGATTCCCTGAAAATCTCACTTATTCAATGGCTTAGCAATTTGGAAGATAAGCATATTCTTGAATCACTTGTTCATTTCAAAAGCTTGCAAGAAGGAAATGACTGGTGGGATACTTTATCTAAAGCACAACAAGATAATATTGAAAAAGGTATAGAACAAGCTGAAAATGGAGAAGTAATTAGTAGTCAAAAACTTTGGGAAAGATATGGTAGATTATCCAGCTTAAAATAACTAAAGAATCAATCCCGCTCCACCCATCAAGCAAAATACCAGTGTACTCAATGCCAAAATCTTCAATTGCTTGTCCAATAATTCGGGTGCATTGGTTTTCCATACAAAGCGCAAATGCAGAATAAAAAGAGGAGCAGCTAATAAAAAACTATAGCCTGTAATTGGCAATTCATTTAAGCGTACAAAAACAGTCATGCTTGTAAAAGCCAGCAATATTAAAGCGGTGTGGTAGATTTTGGCATTTTCGAAACCCATTTTTACGACCAGGGATATTTTTCCCGCCATTTTATCAGAGATATGATCGCGCATATTGTTGACATTCAAAACACCCACACTCAGCAAACCCATACTGCTGGCGGGCAACAAAACCGACCACTCAAAGCCTTTGCTCATCAAGAAATAGGAACCTGCTACTCCGATAGGGCCAAAAAACAAAAAAACAAAAATATCGCCCAGACCGCGATAGCCGTAGGGATTTTTACCTGCCGTGTATTTTATAGCTGCCGCAATTGCGCCTAGCCCAAGTAAAAAGAAAAAGACATTATAGGTAAAATCAAGCCCCTGAAGCCCAAAATAAATAAGCGACAGACCTGAAACCAAAGCTAAAACAGAAAACAGGTACATCGCCTGTTTCATAGCATTGGAACTTATTGCTCCACTTTGAACGGCTCGCTGTGGACCTTTTCTATCGAGGCTGTCGGCACCGTGAATGCTATCGCCATAATCATTCGCCAGATTGGAGAGAATTTGCAAAAAAAGTGTAGTGGTAATAGCCAGGGCAAAAATCAGAGCATCAAAAGTACCGGATTCCGCTGCCAAAAATGTGCCCATAAATATTACGGAAAGTGCCAGGGGTAAAGTCCTCAATCGAAATGCAGAAAGCCAGGCTTTGGTTTGGTTCATTTTAATTTTATTTCCGGCTGTAGGAGCATTAACTACAATTGGTTCTCAATTTTCAAATATTTTTTAAGCCATTCCGCACTTTCTACATTGGGCGTGCTGATTTCCAAAATAGCTGCACGCTTTAGTTTTGAATCGTAAAAACGGGGCAGCGTAACTTTTAGTTGAGCGGCATTATCGCAAAAATAATAGCTCAAGCCATAAGTTTCGGCAATTTTTTCAGCATTGTGCTTGTGCTGGGTTTCAAAATAGCTTTCGAGTTCATCGAGTTCTCCCGGGCCATTTATAATCCTGAAGATATTCCCTCCCTTGTTGTTGATGATGATGATCCTGAAATTTTTCGGCAAATATTGATTCCATAGGGCGTTGGAATCGTAAAAGAAGGAAAGGTCGCCAACTATGGCCGTGCACCATTCCTTTGTATTTAGACTTTGTCCCAAAGCAGTGCTGACACTGCCGTCTATTCCGCTTACACCGCGATTGGAGAAAAATGTCCAGCTTTTCTTTTGCAAATCGGGAAAGAGTGCCACATAGCGCACCGGAGTACTATTGGCCAAATGCAAAATCCCCTTTTCCGGAATTCCGTTTAGCAAATGCTTAAACACAGTGAGATCGCACCAGGGAGCAGCTTCCAGCATTTTTAAATGACGTTCCAAACCTTTCTGTTCAGCAGCTTTCCATCGTTCTTTAAAATCGCTTATCCTACGGACTTCTTTTTTTGACAATTCATCAAAAAACCACGCTGCATCGCAATTCAGCTTATTGGTGAGTGCAAAATAAGTATCGATGGCTTTGTCTTGTCCGGCTTCAATATGCCAATGCGCTTTGGGTGGATTTTTGCGCAGAAATACTTTCAATTTTTTAGACAAAATAGCTCCTCCATAAGTAATCAACAACTCAGGACTAAATGCCTTTGATTGTGCTTTTTCAATCATTTCTACCGTAGGATCCACTGTTTGGATAAAATCGGCATTGGATTGATTGGACAAATATTCGCTTACGATCACCAAAGATGGATCACCGTTCAGGGCATTGATTTTTTTAGTCAACTCCGGTTGTGGAGCTGCGGAGGTCAGCAAAATCATTTTCGAAGCACTTTCATTCCACGTTTGAACCAATTTGTCCATAGCCTTTGGAGCAATTTGCACAGTGCTTTCACTTTCCTCAATGATTTTTGGGGCTAATTTTTTGTATTCTTTTAGCCCGTAAAGTGGCTCTTTCAATGGAATGTTAATGTGCACTGGCCCTTGAGGTGCAGTCAAAGCAGTATTGATGGCCTCATTCACAATGCGGTCACTGTAGTTATAATCGTCTGAATAATTCAACTGATTGGGCAATTCAAAGGATGCTTTGATGTAATTTTGATAAACCGCCTTTTGCTTTAGCGCCTGACCATCTGCCTGATCGATCAATTCATGGGGTCGGTCTGCAGAAAGCACGATCAAAGGTGTTTTGGCATAATAGGCTTCCGCTAGGGCAGGGGCGTAGTTGAGCAAAGCTGACCCGCTGGTACAAATCAATGCACAGGGCGTATTGTTTTGCTGCGCATAGCCCAGAGCTACAAAAGCTGCACTGCGTTCGTCAATAATGCTGCGGCAATTGATTTTTGGATGTCGATTGAAAGCAATTACCAATGGGGCACAGCGCGAACCCGGAGAGAGAAAAGCATTTCGCACGCCTTTTGCCGCACAAATCTCTGCCAATGCGGCAATCCATTTTTTATCGGTGGTAGCTTTGTTCATCGAGCGCAAAGATAGGGTTTCGAATGCAAGCTGAAAGATTTTGCATTAATAACCTGAGCGTTGAATAATTTTCGTACCCAGCTTAAGAAACTCAGATAAAGAATTAGTAATCTTTACTTTGTATTTTTCCCCATCCCTTTTAAAATCATTTCAAGTGCCCAGTTTAAGAGTTCTTTTGATGCTTTTCCATCCAGTTGGTTTACATCTTTATTGGCAATAAGTGGCTCAATTCCTGAAAGCACAGTGATGATTTGTTTTAATTTTTTTCGGTTTTTTACACTTAATTCTTTATTATAATTATTTAATAAATCATCTAATACAGCAGGTCTTCTTGCTCCGCGCAGGTTTGTTTTTTTGCTGGGATTTTTTGTGGATTCATCCAATGCCACACTTAGATACTTACGAAAAGCAATTTCGTGAGATTCGGCCAATTCAATAAAATAGTTTTGAATGTGCATTAAAGATGCCTTCAAACCTTTCTTTTCTACAGCCTTAAGCAATTCATCTTTTGATTTGGTTTTAAAGCTGAGTGCAGCTTCTGCAAACAGCAAGTCTACATTGGAAAAATAACGGTAAATGGTTGCTCTGGAAACCCCTGCCTGTTTGGCAACATCTTCCAATGTGAAGTTACTTCCTGATTCTACGAGTTTTTGGGCTGCCAGTAAAATAGAATCTCTTGTTTTTAATTTTTGGTGTGCACGTCCTTTTTCTAAACTCAATTTGCTCATGAGACAAAAATCTCAAAAAATTTTGGAGATTTAAAACCTTTTTTATCTTTGTGAGATATTAATCTCATAAAAAGCTTGTCAGATGGAAAACAAAAAAGAATTTTGGGTGCTAGGGCACAAAATTAGTCCACACAATGTAAGCGGCAATTACGATATGGTAACAGGAGAAACGCCCCCTAATGTCCCTGGACCACCTCCACATTACCATTCAAAACTTTCAGAACTCTTTTTTGTACTGGAAGGAAAGATGGAGTTTAATCTTGATGGAAAGTCAGTGATTCTGAACAAAGGAGAGTCAATAGATTTGTCGCCCAATTGTGTACATACCTTTAGCAATGCTGGGAATACAAGCTGTAAATGGTTGAATGTGCATAGCCCAAAAGGATTTTTATCTTTTTTTGAAAACTTTGGTATAGATGCTCATGAAGAGAATGCTGCGGAAAAATCTGTAGATGATAGTATCATTCAAAATGTGATGCAAAAAGCTGCTGATTATGATATGCTTATAAAAATTTAATTTTCCGGAATTATACAAAATAATTTTTAATTACATTGAACAAATAAATCATGAAAAATTTAACAAAGCAATCCCTACAAATGCTTTCTGTTTTAATTTTGTTATCTCTAACACTTACATCTTGTTCAAAAGATGATGAAGAGGATATTGATCCGGTAGAACAAAAGATTCAGGAAATAAAAGAAAGTACTTCGGCCTATAAGGATGTCAATGCCGCTGTTTCAGCAGGTTGGTCGGAAGTGTTATCTGAATGTGTAGAGCATCCGGATGAAGGAGGGATGGGCTTTCACTATGGGAGAATGGAATTTTTTGATGGTAGACAGAATCATCTCGAACCTCAGGTGATGTTGTTTGCTCCTGATGGAAATGGCGGATTGGAATTTGTGGGTGTGGAATTCATAATTCCTTTTAGCATTCTTGATGAAAATTCAGAGCCACCGGTAATTCTTGGCCAGGAATATCATCAGAATCACGTTCAGGAAATTTGGGCATTGCATGTATGGACTGAAAAAGAAAATCCAAAAGGTATCTTTTTTGATTGGAACCCCAATGTTTCGTGCAATTAATTAAAATTTATCTAGCGCTCGTTCAATAATGGCATCAATGCCGTTGGCTTCTTTTGCTGGATCCATATCTACGCGAATATCCGGTGGAATTCCTAATTCTGTATTCCAGCCATTTGGCAAAAGGGTTTGAGTAGCCGAAAACCGATAAGCCCAACCATTTGGCAATTCATAACCCGTGGGAGAACCGCCACCTCCTCCGGAAGTATCGCCTACTATAATTACATTAGGCAATACAGACATAATAGAGAGAAAATCATTGGTGGCACTAAAGCTTTTTCTATTGCATAGCACAATGACTTTTCCGGTGAAGCGAAAATCTCCCTCAGGTTCAATATATACTTTATTTGCTTCTGTAAAATCATTGTGATTCGGCCCATTTTTGAGGAGTGTGCTGAACACATGTCGCCTTTTGTCCGTGAAGCGAGCAGCAATTTTAAATGCATTGGATGGACTTCCTCCACCATTGTCTCTCACATCTATTATAATGCCTTTCAAGTGCCTGAATCTCAACAAAACAAAATCCAGATTGCTCTCTGAAACGGGATTTGCAAAACTGCGGTAATCAATAAATCCCACAGAATCTATAACCTGATTGCGCAGCGGGCCAGTGATAAAATGGTTTTCACCTAAATAATTGCGCAACACAATTACTGAATTGTAGTTGGGTGCATAATCAAGGTACCAGGTCCAGTTTCGGGATATATTGAAAGGTGCAATTAAGTTGACATGACCATCTTTTAGCACAAAAAGCATATCTGCCAACACATTGAAGAGTTCGATATTATTCATGTCGTCATGAATCTGAGGTCTGTAAATGGTGTAAACTGAATCCCAGTTGATGTTTTTTAACTCGAAAAAGGAATATTTTTTATCCAATGTTTCCCACAAACTTTCAAAATTTGAAACAGGATCATTGGCTGGGTCTTTATCTAAAAATAGCTTTTCACAAGAAGCTGTAAAAAGACAAAGCACGAGCACTGCTGCTATTATTCTTTTATCCATTTCTAAAATTTAAAGATTGTAGATAAAACAATGCCCTGCAATGCAGCTTTTACTTTATTTGTTCTTCTGTAACTGTAAAAATCCCAGAGGTAGCCCAGGCGGATCATATTGCCGTTTTTGAGTAAATAGGAGGCATCCAGTTGAATAGTGGCTCTGGTAAATTTATTGAAACTGTTGAAAGTCACTCGTTTTGTATGGTCTTTTACTACATCATTATCAGGGTCGCTGAAATCGGTGATTGTAATGTAATTGGGACGAATTACATAGGATAAAAAAGGCAGATTAAAATAAAAGTCAAGTAGGAGCTTTCGCTTATTAATTTCAAAAGTCCTGCTAAGTCCTGAGCTAATTCCCAAAGCAGCAATTCCTTCATAGTTGACAGTGCTGTTGCCCAATTTATAATTTAACCTGATATTTCCCGTAAATTCACTTCTGCCACCCAGGTAAAGGGCGTATTTATCATTTCCAAAGCGCTTTAAAAGTTTTAGGTAGGTATAACTAAGATCAAATCGGTACATGGGCACTTTAAAAGATTCTGTTTTATTAAAGTTGCGGGTATGCAGTTTGCCATAATGAAACATCAGGTCGAGTTGATGTTTGTTATTTGGTGTTTTTACAATATATCCGGTTTTCACACTAAGACTGCTGCCATTGTATTGCAGAGGGGACATGCCTTCGTCCTGTGCATGTTGAAGTGACCACCCCAGGCCTAAAGGGAGATAATGTTCTCGCTTTTGCGGAAAGGCTGTTGCAGAAATAAACAAAAAAAGAAGTAGGAAGCTGTATTTCAAAATTTAAATCTAGGTAAGAATGATAACTCAGAACTAAATAAAGGTAAAAATTATTTAAGATGGAAACAATAAGATTAGGTCATATAATCTTTTTTAGATTTAAATATTGTTTTGATGTCTTTTAAAAGCCTTTGAATTTGAGTTGATTTAGTCAAATAAATATGTGCTTTTGCTATTTGTTTTGTTTATTTTGTAGTTGTTTTGCTTATGCAAAGCGTGTTTGGGTTGGGGTGTATATATTTTACTTATAGTTAATGACTATGCAGTTGGTTGAATTTTTCACAATTGTTCAGTTGATGATTCCTTGTTCAATTGATTGAGTAAGCTACTCCTTATTTTAAAGGGTTAATAAAATTATAGTTGATTGAAACAATTTCAACACATATCAATATTGGTAGCTTTCACCTTGCTGAGTTTGGTATCGCTTGCTCAGCCGGCCAATGATTTTTGTTCCGGTGCGCAGACTATTACGCCTGATGGTTCTTGTGTGAATGGAACTACGGTAAACGCTGGCGATAATCTTATTGGTGTTGCAGGTTGTCAGGCTGGGGGAAATCAAAATAATCACAATGATGTATGGTATTCCTTTGTGGCTACTGGTACTGAGTTTGAGGCAGATGTAACTTCAAGTGCACCTTTTTCAGGTAATGTTGAATTGGTGTTGTTATCAGGTTCTTGCGGAGGAACCCTTTTTCTTGAGGGAAGCAGCTGTGGGCCATCGCCTTTAAATGCAAATATCTCCGGTCTTAATGTAGGGCAAAGTTATTTAATATTGATTTCCAATCAGGGAAATGGAACGGCTGGCCCATTTGAGTTGTGTGTGAATAATTCTACGCCTTCATGTACGCCAACCACTTGCCCTTCTCCTCAGGCTCTTCCTATATCCACGGGAGTACAAACATGTACAACAGAATGCAATACAGGTGCTTCTCCCGGCCCTGATTTTTTAGGGAACAATTGCTATGATTATCCCGGCCCAACTTATTGGATTGAGGTAACCACACCTTCAGATGCAGCAACACTAAATATTGATATAAATAGTGCAGACTTGTCTAATCCTTATTTTACGCTTTTTACTACATCCGATTGCCAAAATTATGTAGTAAATACATGTACGCAAGGTTCTGGGGGAGCTGTCAGTAATACAATTAGTGTAACACCCAATACAACTTATCTGATAGCTGTTTCTGATTTGAACGGAGCTAGTGGTGATTTTGAATTGTGTGTAACTCCAAATTTGGACAATTCTGCCTGTGCCACAGATAAAACCCTGGAAGTTACTTCAACATCAATGGGGTCGCCATTGACAGGACCTTATTTGCCAGGGGAAGTGGTTACTTTCTGTTTTACCATTGATGAATGGACATTGGCCAATTGTAATTACCTGCAAGGAATTGTTCCAACTTTTGGTGATTGCTGGGATCCGGTTTCATTTGATGCGCAGGGACGGCCCGTAAATATTACCCAACAGCTGCAAACTATTGGAGTATTGAATTATCCACCACCAAGACCATCCTGTCATGGTGATCCTGCTGGAACCTGGAGTTGGTTTCCCAGTGGTACAGTTACTTATAACAATATTAATAACCCAAATATTCCGAATGGGACCAATGTTGGTGCAGGCTGGTTTTTTCTGACATCTTATGATCCCTTAACTGGTTTGTGTAATGCGGGGCCAAGCAATCCAAACAATAGTTATGGGGATGCGAATTTCACTTCTTGTGCTGGACCTCTAAGTGGTTGGCAGGTTTGTTTTCAGTTACAGACACAAAGTGCTATTGCATGCAAAAATGGTGAATTGGATTGTAGTGTATCTATAAAAACTTATGCAGATGGTGAAATTGGTGTTTGGGACAATATAGGTTGTATGGTTGATGAATCTTCTGTATTTAATGCAAACCTGTATTGTTGTCCTGCAAGCTCAAACACCGTGGATACAGTGATCTGTTTTAATGAATATTACAGAACTGCCGGAGGTGATCTGGTAAATATTGCTGGAACTTATATTGATACTTTGATTGGAGCAGATGTTAATGGTTGTGATTCAATAGTTACTCAGGAACTAAGTGTGATTCCTGAAAAGACTTTTACAATAGACACCGGAGTGTGCTTTGGAGCGCATATTATTGTAAATGGAGTTGTTTACGATACTGATGTAACTGGAGCAACTCAAGTGATTTCAAATGTTGGTCCCTATGCTTGTGATTCCACAATTTATATAAACCTGAATGTTTTTGATTTAGACTCAACTTACGAATTTCAAACTTCTTGTAATCCGGCTGATACGGGAGTTGTTGTTTTGAATTTTATGAATCAAGACGGTTGTGACTCGCTGCATTTTATTACTACAACATTAGAATTACCGGTTTATTCCAATCAAAATATTACAGCTTGTGATTCGGTAAGAGTTCTGGGGGAATGGTACTCAAGTGCCACTGCATTTAATGATACGGTATTTGGCGGAGCACGCAATGGCTGTGATTCCATTGTAGAATATACCATCACTATCAATAACAGTATCAGTACTTCTGAAGCCAGGACAACATGCAATCCACAGGAAGCCGGTGTAGAAACCTTTGATTATACAAGACAAAATGGCTGTGATTCGATTCACACAATTACGACTACCTTGTTGCCATCGGATTCCACTTTTGAAACCCAAACCTCATGCTTTCCCCAAGATACTGGAGAGGTAGTATTGAATCTAAACAATCAGTATGGCTGCGACTCTGTGCATACCATTACCACTACCTTGTTCCCCTCGGATTCTACCTTTGAAAATCAAACTTCTTGTAATCCTTCAGATACAGGAGTAGTTGTATTGAATTTGAACAATCAATATGGTTGTGACTCCGTGCATACGATTACCACGACTTTGTTGCCATCAGATTCTACCTTTGAAAATCAAACTTCCTGTAACCCTTCAGATACCGG
>JBBDNB010000061.1 GCA_040877935.1 Chitinophagales bacterium | reverse complement strand
AAATTAGCAGCAGCTTTTGTTTCTCTCATTTTTTAACCCTTGATTCGCATTATTATATCAATTGCTCATGATTGTTTGTTACAGCAAACAAAATTTGGATAAATTGCTTGTTGCGATGAACAATTGAAATTTTTTTGAAATGAGTTTGTATTAAAATAATCTTAATAAAAGCATTTAAATGAACAAGGTAGTTCTGGCTTCATTTAAGGAAGTGAAATTGAATTTACCTACTATTTTGTTTATTTTCCAATTCAAATGTTGAGTTATGAAAAACAAGAAGAACTTAGTGTTATCTTTCGAGGAAAGAGCATTACTTGGCGAAAAGATCATCTTACAGCAGCCCGAAATTTCTTATCAGCAAGCTTTAAAACAAATACTAAAGCTGAAAAGGACTTCTATAATCAATCAAAAATTAAAGAAAAACAGAAAAACGAGCTCCTGAAATTTTCCAATGACAATAATCTATGGTTTGCAGGAAATTTGTCTGATTCAAATAAGCGAAGGAATTCAAAAGGCTGAACTGAAATTAAATGCCATACCCCACATTTAACATTTTCCATCACACATTTTCCATCATACTTTTTCCATCATACTGTTTCCATCACACATTTTCCATCATACATTTTCCATTTTTACAAGAAGATTTTCCGCTCAATTCAAAATTTAATAAACGCCCAAGAAAACCTATTTTTGCAACAAATAAAATCACCAAAAATGAAAACAGCTTCAATAAGTAAAATCTTTTTGCTCCTGATCTTTGCCTCCTTTTTAAGCAGTTGCGGCTACAATAAAATGGTAGGCCTTGATGAACAGGTGAGCAGCCAATGGGCCAATGTGGAAAATGTTTATCAAAGACGGGCGGACTTGATTCCCAACCTGGTAAATACAGTAAAAGGTGCTGCCGATTTTGAGCGCGGTACTTTGCAGGATGTCATTGAAGCCCGCTCAAAAGCTACCCAGGTGAATGTCAACCCAAACGATCCGCAATCACTGGAGCAGTTTCAGCAGGCACAAGGCAAATTGAGCAGCGCACTCAGCCGCCTGATGGTCGTGGTAGAGCGATATCCGGAGTTGAAAGCCAATCAAAATTTTCTGGAATTGCAGGCACAGCTGGAAGGGACGGAAAACCGCATTGCCGTTGAAAGGAGAAAATTCAATGAAGTAACACAATCATATAACAGCACTATACGTAAGTTTCCCAATGTAATATATGCCGGGTGGTTTGGTTTTGAGAAAAAACCCTACTTTGAAGCAGACCAGGGAGCAGACGAAGTGCCAAATGTAGAATTCTGATATGCCTGATGCCAAAGATTTTTTTAGCGAAGACGAACAAGTTGCCATTATTGAAAGCATTCGCAAAGCGGAGCAAAAAACCTCTGGCGAAGTCCGACTGCACCTGGAAAACCGCTGTGGAAAGAAAGGTGCGATAGCGCGTGCAGAGCAATTGTTTCATAAATTGAAAATGGACGAAACAGAACTGCGCAATGGCGTATTGATCTACCTGGCCATCAAAGACCATCAATTTGCCATTATTGGCGATAAAGGCATCAATGAACTTTCGCCAGAAGACTTCTGGGAAAATGTGCGCGACCTGATGCAGGAGAAATTTAAAAACGGTGAATTCCTTGAAGGCATTTGTGAAGGCATAGAACTGGCAGGCGAAGAACTGCAAAAGGATTTTCCCGATATGGGCGATGATAAAAACGAATTACCTGATGACATTTCATACAATAAATAAATACACTGCTTTTTTTCTGTTTTTGCTTTTTCTCCTTCCTGTTGAAACTGCACTTGCTCAAGACATCCCCAATCAACCCAGCCCTCCACGGCTGGTGAATGACCTGGGAAATTTCCTTTCTGAAAATGAAGCTGCACAACTGGAAAGAAAGCTGCGCAATTACAATGACAGCACCGGGACTCAAATTACTATTGTCACCGTGCAAGCTTTAGATGGGTACGAAATCAGTGAATACAGTTTTCAATTGGGCGAAAAATGGGGCATTGGTCAAAAAAACATTGACAATGGCTTGTTGATCCTTGCATCTAAGGAAGACCGCGAAGTGTTTATTGCTACCGGTTATGGATTAGAGGAGTATGTGCCCGATGCATTGGCCAAAAGAATAGTGGAAGCTGTGATTGTACCCAATTTTAAAAACGGAGATTTCTACAATGGTTTTGACCAGGCCATAAATTATATCATGGGGCTTGTGGCAGGAAAATTTACTGCCGAAGATATTAAAGGCAAACGCCCGCCTATTCCCTGGTACTATATTCTTATTATTCTGGTCTTATTTGGTGTTTCCTCTCTATTCAGAAGAAACCGCTATGCCTCTTATTCAGGTCGCGGCTATCGGGGCGGTGGTGGTTTTGTTGGCGGGTTTGGAGGTTCCTCCGGGGGTGGAGGAGGCTTTGGCGGATTTGGTGGCGGCTCTTTTGGCGGTGGTGGTGCAGGTGGTCGCTGGTAATATTATTCGATCATGTCTATTATCTACAAAACAGGCAATGAAATACAGTCCGATCAATTATTGGCCTTGTACAACGATGCCGGATGGCAAGCCTATACTTCCTCACCGGAAACACTTCAAAAAGCTGTCAGCAACTCACTGTTTGTATTGACTGCCTGGGAAGATGAAAAATTAGTGGGATTGCTGCGGATGATTGGTGACGGCCTCACGATTATCTATATCCAGGACATCCTTGTTTTAAAAAGTCATCAGCGGAGAGGAATTGGCAAGGAATTGATCAACAGAACCTTTGAGAAATTCAGATCGGTTCGGCAAAAAGTATTGCTAACCGACAATACTCCCGAAACCCTTGCTTTTTATAAAAACACCGGCTTTAAAAATGTAAATGATTTGGAATTGAGTGCTTTTATTAGAATTGAAAAATAGCAATGGTATTATAAAATATATTTATATGTGTTTTAACGCTACAAGTATCTTCTTTCTAAACTCCAATTTTCATCAATAAATACTAAAACCACATTCCCTTAAAAAAATGAGGGCTCCGGTTTCCCGAAGCCCTCATTGTCCAAACAAACAACAGATATGAAAAGGATTATCTGATTTCTTCTTGTACTCTATTTCTTCTTAAAAGTTTCATTAAAAAACTTGAATCATCACTTCTATTTTTTTCTATATAGTCGACAAGTTGTGCAATTGCCTGAGCTTCAATATAAAGTCCCTTGTCCCTTGAATCCGGGATCAATGCTTTTAATTTAGTTATGAGCTCATTTCTTTTCATGACTTCTTGCAAATATCTTTGCCTCGTTTTAGTGTTTTTAAAATCTCTCATTGTGTTTGCAATTTCTTGCCATACTAACACCCACATAAAGTCAATTATTATGCCAAAAACTGCAACTAATGTTAAAAAACACATAGTTCAAGGCTTTGAGCTAAAGTGCTGTAAAAAATACAGTGTCTGCGATGTAAGTTGTCCTTTATTTGCTACAGAAATTTTTAAGCCTCTATTTGTAAATTTGTAGCATGGGTAAAATAGAAAGCAGTCGTCCTGAACTTACTAAAGACTTCCCATCCCACAGCAAAGCTGAGTGGATGGAGCAAGTAAGCCGTGATTTGGAAAAATCGGGGAATGAAAGTGAGGCCATATGGAAATACAGTAATGATTTACATTTCCCAATTATTTTCAACTCAGAAGACATGAGTGAAATAGGGCAATTTACTTTTCACAGAAATGAGGGCGGCTGTGCAATTCGCATGGACTTTAGCATTTCAGATCCAAAAGAAAGTAATAAACGGATTAAAGTTGCCCTGGAAAAAGGTGTAAATGCAATTGGACTTAAACCCGAAAAAGTACTGGAAGCAGAAGATTGGGAAATTATTTTTGAAGGCGTAGTGATTGAAGCCCTCCACGTTCATTTTCTTTTTGGAAGCGGAACGCTTGAATTGTGGACAGGACTAAAGCTTTTTCTGGAAAACAAAAACACCATACAATGGCAGGGCTCTTTTGATTTTGACCCACTATTGAATCAAAAAAGCCTGGGACAGGAAGATTTGGATTGGCTGGAAGAAGCTTGTGAAATACTTCCTGCTTTCAAGCACATCAGTATTGATCAGCATGTTTTTCACAAAGAAAACCAAGAAGCAGATGAACTGGCATTAGTGCTTGCTAAACTAAGTGAATACCTTTTTCAATTGAAAGCAAAAGCTCCGGATTTAATCGAAAAAAATCTGCATTCAAGAATACAATGCACTGTACCGGTGGGCTGCATTTATTTTGTAGAAATCGCCAAATTGAGAGCGCTGCGTTTGCTTTGGCCCAACATCATTAAAAACTACGGGCTACATGAAGCTGCAGTGTATATTCAGACACGCAATTCTCCACTTTTCACACATGAAGACCCCTATTGGAACATGTTGCGCCACACCACTATGGCAATGATTGCAGTAATTGGTGGTGCTGACAGCATTCACTTAAAGATTGAAGGAGAAAAGGAAGCTGAAAACCCGGAATTTTTCCAGCGCATTGCCATCAATGTGCAGCATATTCTGCGTGAAGAATCAAAACTGGAAAATGTAAATGACCCTGCCAATGGATCCTATTATATTGAAAACCTAAGCTACCAATTGGCAGAAAAAGCATGGGGAAAATTTCAGCAGATAGAAGCCGGAGGCGGTTTCTCTAAAACAGAAAAACAATGAACAGACCGGATTTTTCAAAGATAAAAGCTTTTGAGGAAGATATTTTCCCAAAATCAGTGAAAGACAGTTCAGCTTATACTTCAGCTGAAGGCATAAGCATAAAATCCTCCTATGGCCATGCAGATATAGAAGGCATGGAACATTTAAACTATGCTGCCGGATTGCCGCCTTTTTTACGCGGCCCCTACTCTACGATGTATTTTACCCGCCCCTGGACCATTCGCCAATATGCAGGATTTTCTGATGCGGAGTCTTCCAATGCTTTTTATAAAAGAAATCTTGCAGCAGGGCAAAAAGGACTTTCCGTGGCTTTCGACCTGGCCACACACCGGGGCTATGATTCTGATCATGAACGCGTAGTGGGCGATGTAGGCAAAGCTGGTGTAGCCATAGATTCCGTATTGGATATGAAAATCCTGTTTGATGAAATTCCACTGGATGAAATGTCAGTTTCCATGACTATGAATGGCGCAGTATTGCCTATTATGGCTTTTTACATTGTAGCTGCCGAAGAACAGGGCGTGGATTTAAATCAACTCAGCGGCACCATTCAAAATGATATTTTAAAAGAATTCATGGTGCGCAATACTTATATCTATCCGCCCAAAGCCTCTATGAAAATTATTGCAGATATTTTTGAATTCACCTCGCGAAAAATGCCCCGTTTCAATTCCATAAGTGTGAGCGGATATCACATGCACGAAGCAGGAGCCACTGCCGATATAGAATTGGCATATACCCTTGCCGATGGTTTGGAATATGTGCGTACCGGAATTGAGGCAGGATTGAAAATTGACGATTTTGCTCCGCGTATTTCTTTTTTCTGGGGCATTGGCATGAACCATTTTATGGAAATTGCAAAAATGCGTGCCGGAAGATTGCTTTGGGCAAAAATCATTAAGCAGTTTAATCCAAAAAACCAAAAATCAATGGCTTTACGCACCCATTGTCAGACTTCTGGTTATTCGCTCACAGAGCAAGATCCTTTTAACAATGTAACCCGAACCTGCATTGAGGCAATGGCGGCAGCATTTGGTGGAACCCAATCCCTGCATACCAACGCATTTGATGAAGCTATTGCTCTGCCTACTGATTTCTCAGCAAAAATCGCCCGTGAGACACAGATTTATTTGCAAAAGGAAACAGGTATTTGCAATGCCGTAGATCCCTGGGGCGGCTCCTATTATGTGGAATACCTCACAGACCAATTGATGCGGAAAGCATGGGGACTGATACAGGAAGTCGAAGCACTGGGAGGAATGACTAAGGCCATTGAGTCGGGACTGCCCAAAATGCGTATAGAAGAAGCTGCTGCACAAAAGCAGGCAAAAGTAGATAGCGGCAGGGAGAAAATTATTGGGGTAAATGTATTTCAAACGGAAAATGAGGAAGAAATAGATATTCGGGATGTGGACAATGCCGCTGTTCGAAAAAAACAAATCGAGCGGCTTGAAAAGCTCAGAAAGTACCGCAATGAAACTGTTGTGGGGCTCGCACTAAGTAAATTAACAGAAGCCGCAAAAAGCGAAAAAGGAAATTTACTGGAATTATCAATTGATGCAGCGAGAAAAAGAGCTACTTTAGGGGAGATATCTACTGCTTTGGAAGAAGTCTATGGCAGGTATCAGGCAACAATAAAATCTGTATCAGGCGTGTACGCATCAGCTATAAAAGACAATGAACACTTCAAAAAGGCTCAGCAATTGGCTGATGAATTTGCCGAAAAAGATGGTAGAAGACCGCGCATAATGATCGCAAAAATGGGTCAGGACGGACATGACCGTGGCGCGAAAGTTATTGCCAGCAGTTTTGCAGATCTTGGCTTTGATGTGGACATCGGACCGCTTTTCCAAACACCCAAAGAAGCAGCCATGCAGGCCGCTGAAAACGATGTACATATTTTAGGCGTGAGCAGCCTCGCAGCAGGGCACAAAACTTTGGTACCGCAAGTTATTGAGGAGTTGAAAAAATTGGGGAGGCAGGATATTAAAGTCATTGCAGGAGGTGTAATACCAAAACAAGATTATGCTTTCCTCAGGGAGCTAGGAGTAATAGGCATCTTTGGTCCGGGAACTGTTATAGCCAAAGCAGCTATTGATATTTTGGAGAAAATGTTGGAGTAAAATTTATAAATACCAAAAAGGTGATTATGAGTACAATAAAATTAAAACAGGAACTTATTGAGAGAATATCCGGAATTGATGATATAGATTTTCTCAAAGCCATTAAAACCATTATGGATTATAAACAAAAAGAACCTTTTTTGAAGTTAAGCCCTGAACTTGAAAAAGAACTTTTATTCGAAAGTAAATCTGCAAAAAAAAGCAAGGTTGTTTCACAAGATGAAATTGACAAAAAAGTTTCAGAGTGGTTAAAAGAAAAATAAAGTGGACTAAAAATTCAGAGATTCAACTTCAACAGATCCTTGAGTTTTACATACGTAGAAACAAGAGTAGTGCTTACTCAAAAAAACTTTATGGTAAAATTCAACATCTCAAAAAAGTAGCTTCAAACCCTGAAATAGGGATTAAAACAAAGCTTGACGCTATTCGGGGTATTATTGTAGAAAACTATATTGTATTTTACGAAATTCTGAATGACAAGATAATTGTTTTGAAAATTTGGGATTCCAGACAAAATCCTAAGAAACTTGACATACCTAAGTAAAATCTATATGTCCCAGTTCTACACATCTGATGAATACGTAAAAAAAATCCTAACAGGAGACCGCATTATGCTCAGCAAGGCGATTACTTTGGTTGAGAGCACAAAAAAAGACCATCAGAAATTGGCAGCGGAAATCCTAAATGGCTGTCTCGGAAATTCAGGCAATTCCATAAGAATAGGAATAACCGGTGTGCCGGGAGTTGGGAAAAGTACATTTATAGAAGCTTTTGGCAGCTATTTAATTGAAAATCAAAAGAAAAAAGTGGCTGTGTTGAGCATTGACCCAAGCAGCAGCAGAAGCAAAGGCAGTATTCTGGGCGATAAAACACGGATGCCAAAATTGGCCAACAACCCTAAAGCCTATATCCGCCCCAGTGCCAGTTCAGGTTCGCTGGGTGGAGTGGCAAGAAAAACCCGTGAAAGTATTTTGCTCTGTGAAGCAGCAGGCTACGATATTGTGATTATAGAAACTGTTGGCGTTGGGCAATCTGAAACCAGTGTGCACAGCATGGTAGATTTCTTTTTGCTGCTGATGTTGGCCGGTGCCGGTGATGAATTGCAGGGCATGAAAAAAGGCATTATGGAAATGGCCGATGCCATAGCCATCAACAAAGCAGATGGAGATAATATAAAAGCTGCTGAAAATGCAGCAAAAGAGTATAAACGAGCACTTCACCTATTTCCACCAAAAGAATACAATTGGACAAGCGAAGTGCTCACCTGCTCTTCAATCGAGAACAAAGGTTTGGAGAACATTTGGGAAATTATAACAGGTTTTGAAATGCAAATGAAAAAATCAGGATGGTGGAGCAAAAACCGCAGCGAGCAAAATAAATTCTGGTTGCATGACAGCATTCGCCAATTGCTTCTGGATAAATTTTACCGGGATCCCGAAAAACAAAAAGCCCTACTTACTCTTGAAGATGAAGTGATGAAAGGGAAACTGAGTCCTTTTGAAGCAGCCAAGAAAATATCAAACAGCTAGAACTTAATATTGGGCTTACTGAGCTCATTTAAAACAAAATAGTTAAATGTTCGACCATCCCACTTTTTCTTAATGGTATCATTTTCTACAAACAGAATCATAGGGAATCTCCCCCCGCTCAATTCGAAAAATAATTTGTCCTCAATATTTAAATAATCAAGATTACTTACATTGCTTTGGGCAAGAAATTCCTCGGAATACTCTTTCTTTCCTCCAAATGCAATTTTGACTTCAGGGAAATTATCACCTGTCTTTTTCTCAACTGAAATTGCTCTTCCCACTCTTTGACAATGCTTACAACCCGGTGAAAAAACTGCCAATAAAAACGAATTACTATTAAAATTTTCAGAAAACAATTTTTCTTCCAAAGCCTCATTCAACCCAGAAGTCTCATCTCTAAAATCTTGCGGATAAACCGGGTTGATAACAAAAGGGATAGAAAGCAGAATTATTACAACAGGGAATTTAACCCATTTCCATTTCATATCTGAGCCATTAAATCTCAATAAATAAAGCGTAAGGATAAATGCAAATATCCAGACAGAGATATTTAGCAAGGTAATATCAGAAATACAACCATAGCAATGCAGGATAATATGGTTTGAACCCAGGATTTCCCGGGAAATATCCAAAAATGCGATGATTAGAAGCAATAGCGACAGTTTCAGTGTGAATTTGCGAGGGTTAATATTAAAAATCAAAAGGCCGGACACGCAAAGCATTAAACCTAAAAAAATGCGGGTAATGAATGGGGTTGCCAACCACCCTGACAATTCATGTTCTACCAGACGGTATTCAATCAATTCAAAAGAATTGAAATTGTGAAAAAACCATAGCAGGTTTATTAATGCCAGTATTAAATACAATATATAATTGGGCTTGTTTTTTTGTGCCATAAGTGATAAAAATAAAAAAGGCTGCCCGAAGGCAACCTTTAAAAATAAACCGTAGTGTGGACTATTTTTCTGAAACCTCACATTTAGTATAGGTACCAAAGGTGTTCATAGCATCACATGCATCTTCTGCATCTGATTTTTTGGTGTTTTCAAAAGTTCCAACAACTGTTCCATCACACTCACAAGTGTAATCTTTTTTGCAAGAAGAGAATCCAAAAGCCATTCCTGCAACTGCAAATACTAACAACATTTTTTTCATGATAAATAAGTTTTTGATTAAATAATGAAACCAAAACTATAAATCGAAATCCATCTATGCAAATTTTAGCATAATTAAATTCAATACTTATAAACATTTACTATGCCATGAAAAAAATATCTATAGGGAAAACCGAAAACCCAAACTTTGTTACTACTTTCCCCTATTATGCTGCCAGCTTCCTTTTCCTATAAAAATATTTTCAAAAAGCTTTCCCGTTCCGGCATCTATAACATTCACTGGATTGGCCGAACTTGTGAGTAATTCTTTGTCATTAAGAACAAATCCCTTTAATGTATCTGTATTGCCACTTTTGCTTTCAATAATCAACTGAAAATCAGGTTTATTACTTAAATCATCGATCTGTTTCTCATCATAAAAAGCAATTGGTCGGGTATCTGCCATTTTACCAAGCAGTTGTTCTGCCCGGCTACTATCAATTTTCACATTATCTATATTCCAGGTGTTCTCACGCTTTTCAAGAATATAATCTCCAAAAGCCGGCAATTTGTATGTTAAACGCTTCCAATCCTCTTTTGGAATGGAAATCAATTCTTTGCTGCGGTAATGGTCTTTTTCCTGCTTGGCTGTAATGGCAAGTTTTGAAGGGATTTCATAAATGTTTTTTTCACCAGAAACACGCACATAGGAATGTATGTCCTGTTGATTTCTAAACTCCGGCCGACCAATTATCAGCTCTATTGCCCGCTTTTCATTTTCATAAACAACCAACAATTTTGTACCTGATGAATCCACTTTATACTGCGGCCAGAATTTCTCAGAATTGGCTACAACCCTTTCTGGTTTTAGTCGATGCAAATTGAGCATCAATTCAGACAGCTTTTTTCTATCTGCCGGAGCACCAAAGTTTTCATTGATTTTCACTTCCCATCGCTGATCCTTTTTGTCGTTGTAAAGCACCACTTCTTTTTCCTCAGAAAACTGAGGATAAATATAAAGTGCTGAAATTCGGCTGCTGTCTATACTTACCAGTTCTTTTCTGAAATTGCGCTCTCCCTTTTCGTGATCGTACCATTTAATTCCTCCTATGATCAGCATCAATAGTATCAGTACCAAAAGCAATTGTAGATTGGATAATTTTTTCAACATGGTCTTTCAAATTTTTCTGACTTTAAATAGCCTCAGCTCATTTTCGTTTCCTTCAGTCTGTTGCGCTTTCTTTTTCTGAGCCAGGCACGTATCAGGCCATATATTATTACCAAAAACAAAGGCGTAATAAAATTAGCATACTTTATAATATTCCTGTCCCGATCTTCAAGTTCAGCAGTTATTGGTCTTGAATTTCTTCCTTTGGTGCGCAATTCATTCAATCCGGTATCATCACTCAACCACTCTACAGCATTTACAAACAGGCTTACATTGTCTTTATTCAACTCCCGGGCTTGTTGTCCCAGGCCATTTACAGGAAAGTCCCCATCTCCAAAGAGTACTAATTTGGATTTTTTAGAACTTCCAAAGAAATTTCCTTCAGCAGCGATACCTAAAATTAGCTCCGATTGGTCAAAATCACTGTCGCGCCACTGCTTTCTGATATCAAAATATGTGGATGTAGGTTCCGTAGCTGATTTAGTAGAAGTGCGCAAAAGCACATCTGCATGAATAGTAGAATCAGACAAACTGAGTTTAATGGGACTTGCAAAAGAAAATACAATATTTTCAAGTCCTTTGGTAATCGGGTGATCAGGGAATTTTCTGATTAAGGGCAGATAGGGAAATTGAATAGGTGTATTATAGGTGAAAAATCCTTGTTGCTGTTGTACACTTACTGATCCACAATTAATATCCAGCGCAAATTCCTGTTTGAGTTCAATTCCTGTTTGTTTTAACCAATCTGCCAGACCTGTCTCTACTGCTTTCCCCCTATTTGTAGAAAAATCACCTTCAACGGTATTTATGGCGAGTAACAATCCTGTTCCGTTTTTAACCTGACTTTCTAAGATTTTCAGTTCTTCTTCTGAAAAAGGGTTTTCAGGAGCGACAATAATTAATGATTCAAAATTTTCCAACTGCTCTACATTCCTCAAATCGATTTCCGACAAGTGATAAAGATCTTCCAAAACTGAAACGGCCTGTTGCATAGACTGCCTTCCTGCCGCACCGTGCCCTGTAATCAATCCAATTTTTGGCTTTTCAGGAATACTTAGCTTTTTAATACTTGATGACAATGCATATTCCATTGCAGCACCGGGCTGAATAAAAGGAAGAATTTCTTCATTGTTGGTATGAATCAGTTTGGCTCCTAAATATGCTTTTTGTTGTTTTACCTGGTCTTTGTCCCTCACATTGATCATTACAGGTTGAATACCTGCCTGCATAGCTTCTTGTTCTGCTTCTTCTGATTTGGATGGATCAATAAATTCATAAGCAATTTTCCCACCCGAACGCCTCTCGTATTCAATCAATAGGTCTTTGAAATCTGTTTTTACACTCGCTATATTAGGTGGCAGGTCTTTTGAAAAATAGGCTTTAACTGTTACTACCTGTTCCAAATCATTGAGGATGTCTAATGTGGCGTTGCTTAGCGTATAACGCTGATCACCTGTGAAATCAAGCCTAAAAGTAAATTGTGTGGAAATAAATGCCAGGCTGACTATTATTGCAAGCATTATCAATAAGCGGGTATAAAGATTTTGTTTGGACATAATTGACAGCTTTATTCAACAATATTTCTTTTACTCAAAACAGCTACGGACAATACTATTCCACAGGTAGAAAGCAATAAAAAATAGGTAATATCCTGAATATCCAACACTCCCCTGCTCATAGATTCAAAATGCATGGAGATGCTCAGATAATGAAATAGTTGAGCAGCTGTACCTCCAACATTATTACTAAGTACTTCAAATATGATCAGGAAAAACACCCCTATTAAAAGTGCAGTGAGAAATGACACAATTTGATTATTGCTGATACTGCTGGCAAATAAACCTATTCCTATATAGGCACAGCTCATCAGTATTAGCCCCAGATACCCGCAAATCACTGCACCGTGATCCACTTCTCCTAAGCGGGTCAATGTAAAATAATAAGGCAATGTAAGCAATAGTGCAATGCATATGAGTGCAAGACAAGCAAACGCTTTTCCCAATACTATTTGCGTATCACTTAGCGCTTTCGTCTGTAGCAATTCAATGGTACCTGTACGTTTTTCTTCTGCAAGCATACGCATTGTAACTGCGGGAATAAAAAAGGAAAGGGTCCAGTAAGCAATGGAGAAAAATGGCTGCATACTCACCTGTCCGCTCATAAAGACATCAGAGCCATATATCCAGGTGAAAAAACCACTCATGCCCAGAAATATGATCAGAAGTACATAGGCTGTTAAAGCATCAAAAAATGTATTGAGTTCCTTTTTAGCTATAATCCAGATAGAAGACATAATGTACTTGATTTAATTATTTGTCAATTGTCCAAAAACATCTTCTAATTTAGTTTCCAGTGGTGTCAGCTCAGTTAATATCCAGTTCTGATCTACACATAATTTAAATACCGCCTTACGTGAACTCTCACCGGGCTTGCTTTGCAACATAAAACAATTTTCCTCCAAAGTGACTTTATCTATAGTATCGAGCGCTTTTATTTTAGAAAAAATATCATTCTGCGCTGCACCTTCAATTTGTATTTTTAAAAGCTCCTGGCCTTGGGCCTGCTTTCTTAATGTATCTGCTGTGCCATCAGCTACAACTTTACCTTTATTGATAATCAAGATACGGTCGCATGTAGCTTCTACCTCGGGCAAAATATGTGTGCTCAGGATTACTGTTTTTTCCCTGCCCAGTTCCCTGATCAATTTTCTGATTTCCACTATTTGATTGGGATCTAAACCAGATGTTGGTTCATCAAGAATCAAAACTTCCGGATCGTGGATCATGGCTTGTGCCAGCCCAACTCTTTGCCTGTAGCCTTTTGATAACTGGACTATGCGTTTGTGTTTTTCTATATCAAGACCGCAAATTTTTATCATTTGTTTGACCTTGTCGGGAATATGTTTTGTTGGAACACCCTGTAATGCGGCCATAAATTCAAGAAATTCTGTTACCGGCATTTCGGGATAAAGCGGATTGTTTTCAGGCAAATAGCCAATATGTTTTTTGATTGCTTCCTGATGTTCAAGGTTATTGTAATTGCCTACCTTAACAATCCCTTTTGATGCTGCTATATAACAGGTAATAATCTTCATAGTTGTAGATTTCCCTGCTCCGTTGGGACCCAGAAAACCGAGTATCTCACCTGTTTTAACCTCAAAGGAAATATCATCCACTGCCTTTTGAGCTCCGTAAATCTTACTCAGATTTTCAACTTTTATATCCATAGGACAAAGATGAATTTTTAAATGACACAAAATTAAATGCCCTTTTAAAATATACATAAAAATCTTAACGTAGTTTAACAAAAAAGCCGAAGTTGATCGAACTCCGGCTGTAATTTTTTAAATAAGAGAGATGGTTATTTCACTGTTCCACCACCACTTTGACATGAGCTTTTAAAAGATTGCTTTACAATTCTACTTCTAGAGCAATTTTCATCACCATCATATGTGCCCCCAACACATTCCTGACATCCGCAGGAGGCAAGTGTGAAAGTGAACAAAGCAAGTACCATCATTAAAACATTGATTCTTTTCATGACTTTAGTTTTTAGAGTTTGACAATTTTGCTGCTAAATGTAACAGATTTAGAATTAATTTCCACAATATAAATACCAGAATCTAAAAAATTCAAATTTAAAATATTGTTCTGCTCATTCAATACAGTATAATTCTTTATCATCTTACCGGAAATATCATAAATCCGAATATGATCAGGAGTGTTTTCACAATTTTTGCAAGAAATAAACAAGCGGTTTGAAACCGGATTGGGAGAGAGGGTATATTCCAATTCTTCTGTTGGATCATCTATAGAAATGCTTTTATCAACAGTAATCAAACTTGATTTTGTCATGTATTCACCCAAACTGTCTTCTACTCTTGCCTTAATTATATACTCACCAAAATCGGGTGGTGTCCATTGTGTATTGTATGGTGAGGCACCGCCTGCAATGGAGTCTATCTTTTCTCCATCAACAAAAAATTCCACTTTTTGTATTCCCACGCTATTGTTGTCTTCTACTGAAGCTTCAATATTAATGGGATCCAAATTCGGGAAAAGACTGTAATCAACAGGCTCTATCAAACTGATTCCCGGTGCACTCAGGTCGGAATTTTTAATAATCACCACTGTATCGCCATTGCCCGGATCCCAAACATCCAGGTTTGCAGGAGCTCTGCGAATATCATGGTCATTGAGCGTTCCAACTGAATCGCCATTGTCAACTTTTATAGTTCTCAATTCAATTTTATAGCGATCAATCAATATCCATTTAAACTGGTTGAACTTACCGGAACTTCGCGTCCAGCTTTTGTCATCATCATTATCGCGCAAAGGTGCTCCCCAACAGCCTTCACCGGTATAGACCGTGCCATTTACATCATCTCTTAAAAAGCCCTCATCATGATTGGGGCCGGAATCAGGTATTATAGGCCAGGTCGTTTTCACAGTATGTGCATCACACTCAACGGCCAATTGCAAATGGTGATCGTAAAACGATTGTGCCCAACTTGAATATTGCAATTGATTGTCAAATTTTCCTGAGGTGTGAGGACGCATGGGGAAGTGGTATTGTGCCATTTTCCAAATAACCTGTGAATTAGTACTCAAATCGTTTTCCAACCAATTGTTTTGGGCATTGCCGGAAAAAATCATACTGTTCAATGTATAGGCTCTTAACAAATCTCCGCCAAAATTCAATGCATAATAAACATCTCCACCCGGGGTGTCGAAAATATCAATAATATCATCGTTAGATTGCTCGTGATTTCCTCTTGCTGCAATTATTGGGATCATTCTGCCATCTTCACCTATCGTAAGTTGCCAATCATCCAGCCATTCTTTCCATTCCGCATCTGTGTTGTCGTCAGTCATATCACCGCCAAACAAAACGGCATGTGGCCGCAATTTGCTTACAAGGCGATTGGCTTTTTGTCGCGGTGTGCGGTTGTTGCGCGAATCACCTCCGGCTATAATTGAGAGCGTTTCATAAGAATTGTACGGGGCTGTCTTAAACCAAAAAATATCACTGCTACCATCAGCATCCTCTATGTAAAAATAGTAAGCGGTATTAGGCTGTAAACCACTGATTCTTGAAAAGCGGTGATCCATTCCTTTGTGGCTTACAAAACGATCAACACTAAACGAATCTTTAAAAGCGGCTAAATTACCGTCATGATCAGTGGTGTCGAAATAAACAGTGGCAGTGTCTCCGCCATTCTGTACCCAGCCAATACATATAGTTGTGGATGGATCATCACGCCACATCAAACGGTACTTTTCTGTTTCCGCAGAAGTTTGAAATGCCAGAAATAGAGTAATGATGATAAAACTGAATATTGATTTCATATGTAATTGGGGTTTTGCTTTGATGTACTAAATTAAGGAAATTGTATCAATTTTAATTTCAGAAGGATTTAAAACAGACAGTATTGTCAAATATCAACTAAAGCTGAGCCCACTCTGAAAAGCGGTCTGACGGTTCACTTTTTAAAGCCATGAATATTATTGGGCATGGTTTACAGTCTATTAGAAAATCCGTCTGACCGCTATATATCATGGTTTTAAGTCTTCAGAACAAACTCGAAGCTTAACAATTTTTTTATTCAGCTGTTCATCAGCACTTCTAAGTACAAGAAAGTAAATACCGGAATTCAAAGTGCTTAAATCCAGCTCAATGTTTTTTTCTGAAAAGTCTTGAAAGTTTTTAAGCATCCGGCCATCGGCAGTGTAAATTCCAATCTCTTTAATACGGTTTGTTAAATCCCCTTTCAGCTGAACGAATAATTTATCACTTACAGGGTTGGGGAATATTTCTGCTTCTATTGTTTTCTCTTCAATTGTACTTGCCAGGATATCTGCATTTACAACCACACTTTTATAATACTCACAATTATTGGAATCTGTTGCCGTAAGTGTGTAAGTACCCGGAGCGTCAATAGTTATAGCAGCACCAAAAGTCCCGTCCGACCACTGATAATCAACAAAAGCAGGGTTGCCGGCATCAAGTACAAACTGGCTGTCATTTTGAATCAGCGTATCACCGGGCAATGGAATGCTTTGCTCCGGAAAAAAACCGACCTGTACTGAATCAGAAGTTTCGCATGCGCCAATAGCTGCTGTTAGTTTGTAAAAACCTTCATTTCCAACTTTTACCATTTCAGAAGCATCACCTGTGCTCCATTGATAAGTATCATACACATTATTTGAAGCAAGCAATAATGAATCTCCCCGGCATATTAACTGATCTGCACCGAGATTTAATACCGACAAATTTATTTGTTCTACACTTACCGAATCGTAAGCAACGACCTGGTTGTTCAGGCCACTTCTCACCCAAACTTCATTGAATCCAGTGTTTGAGACCGTTAAAGTTGGAAGATTCTGAAGGGTATTCCCATTCCATTCATACAGGTTAAAACGGTTTCCCGCATCAAGTATAATCGATTGCCCGGAACATATTTCCTGATCAGGACCGAGTTCTGGCGCCCTGTTGTTTCCATAATCATACTTTAAATAAAGCCGTGGTGCCAAATCAGTATTGCCATCAAATGACACTGCCCTGCGGGTTCCGCTTCCGCTCAGCACAAAAACCAAAGGACTGTTTTCGTTCCATGCGCCCAGGTTTTGTACTTCCTGAATTACATTGCTCAAATCAGGGGTGCTGTATGTTGAACCTACATTGGTCCAGGGATAGGGCTGCCAGTTAACATTTGCCTGTGTCAACTGTCTGAAATAAATATCAAACAAGTTGCCTGAAAAAGAAGGGGCTGAAGCAGATCGCTGGGCTTTGATATTGATATTGGCAGGTGATGCATCCGTATGGCTCGCTGTAAAAACAATCCTGGCTTCAATTAGCTGTGCATCTTTGGGCAGGCTAAGCCCTGAAAAACGAAGGCCAACTTTTTGAACAGAAGCCGATTCCACAATTTTCAATACATCAGAATTCAAAATCATGGAGTTGTTGTACTGCAATTCCTCGGCATCGTCATCAGTATTCAATATATAGCTGTAGCCTTCTGAAACACCCACTGCTATATCCCTGCATTCAGACTTCTTGGTTTCGCCATTATTGTCAACTGCCTTTGCCCGGATCATATAATTTCCAAAAGCAGGAGCTGTCCATTTAATACTATATGGTGCAGCAGAATCCCTACCAATGGATTGATTGTTTGCCAAAAACTCTACATAATTAATTCCACTTCCATTATTGTCAGATGCTGTTGCTTTAAATTGGATGGGATACGTATCGACAAAAAAAAGCCCATTTTCGGGTTGAATGAGTCCAATATCCGGGGCTTTTAAATCGGGATTTTCAATCACAACTACTTTGTCTCCATTGCCCGGATCCCAAACATCAAGGTTATTGGGCATTTTGCACAGGTCTTCGTCATCTACCATCCCAACTGTATAAGCATTGTCCACTTTAATGGTTCGGATTTCCATTTTATAGCGGTCTATCAATATCCATTTAAATTGGTTGAAGCTCCCGGAACTGCGCGTCCATGATTTGGTGTCATCTGCAGACCTTGTAGGTGCTCCCCAACAACCTTCACCAGTATAAACCGTGCCATTTAAATCATCCCTTAAAAAACCCTCATCGCTGCCTGGCCCTGTATCGGGAATCACCGGCCAGGTTGTTTTCACGCAATGCGCGTCACATTCTACAGCCAATTGCACATTGTGATTGTAAAAAGTCTGCGCCCAGCTGGCATATTGAATGGGATTGTCAAATTTAGAGGAAACGTGTGGACGGGTTGGTAAATGATATTGTGCCATTTTCCATATGCTCTGCGAATGAGCAGTTAAATCATTGTCCAACCAGGAATTTTGTGCGCCCCCGGCAAATATCATACTGTTCAGAGTATATGCCCTGAGTAAATCCCCACCAAAACTAAGCGCATAATAAACATCCCCACCAGGTGTGTCAAAAATATCTATAATATCATTATTGGAAAATTCGTGGTTTCCCCTTGCCGCAATAATTGGAATCATACGCCCGTCAGAACCAATTGTCAATTGCCAATCGTCTAACCAATCCTGCCATTCCCCGTTGGAATTGCCATCTGTCATATCCCCACCAAAAAACACGGCATGAGGCCTAAGCCTACTCACCATATAATTGGCCTTTTGTCGAGGCGTACGGTTGTTTCGTGAATCTCCTCCAGCAACTATAGAAAGCGTTTCATAAGAATGATCAGGCACGGTTTTAAACCAAAAAATCTGGCTGGGTCCATCTGCATCTTCTATGTAAAAATAATAGGCCGTATTGGGCTGCAAGCCACTGATTCTTGAAAAACGGTGGTCCATGCCTTTATAGTTGGTGCTCCTGTCCACTCCATGCGAAAATTGAAAAGCTGAAAGATTGCCCCCGTAATCAGTAGTGTCATAATACACGGTAGCATTTCCTCCACCAATTTGCGACCAACCAACACAAATAGTTGTAGAAGGATCGTCCCGCCACATAATACGGTACTTTTCAGTAGCAGCACTTAAATCTATTGTGTTAATTGTAAAATAGAAAAGAAAAAAAAGTGAGAAAATAGTTTTCACCTGGGTAAATGTTTTAAAATAGTTGCGAATATTGCCAAAGGAATTATTGATATGAAAGTCCAAAGAATGCTTTTGGGTTTTATATAGTTCAACAAAATTAAGCAAAGGCAGGGATTTTCACTATAAAAAATTAATACTGACTTAATGATCACGCAATATTCGGATAAAGAAAGACAATGGATTTTTTCCTTTTTAAAAATCGCTGCTTTTACGGTTTTGGCAGGCAGGGCCTATCATCATTTCTTTTTTGATATTCCATTGAGTGCATTTTTTTGGAATCAGAACCTACTGGAAAATACCGTGCAATCATTGCTCAACATGAGCTGGGAAGAATATGCCCGAAGCGATCTCGCAGAAGCGGTATTGGATTATCCGCGCTATGCTTTGGGGTTTCTTTATTTAGCCACTTCCATTTTTGTGCTCTTCAAAAAGGACTTAAAACAGAAAGGAGATATCCTGCTTTTACTCTCCACGGCAGGTCTTATCATTTTGGCACTCCTTTATTTCCTCGATCATTTTTCTTCACAGGGTCAGTTTATAGAATACACATTGCAGTTTTCTGCGCCATTATTTCTGTACCTTTTCTGTAGAAATACTTTCAATAAAAAACAATTGATTTTCGGCTTGAAATTGGCCGTTAGTTTAACATTTGTGGGACACGGTTTATATGCTTTTGGTTTTTATCCCGTTCCGGTAAAATTTATGGAAATGACAATGGTCATGCTGCCTGTAAATGAAACTTTTGCAGAATTTTTCTTGCGCACGGCAGGCTTCCTGGATTTTTTAGTGGCTATTGGAATTTATTGGGAAAAAACGGAAAAACCACTGTTGGTCTATGCCGCTATTTGGGGATTGTTCACTGCGCTTGCAAGGGTTATGGTGTATTACAACCCAGATTTTGCATTGAGTAGTTTGCATCAATACTGGTGGCAGTCATTTTTCAGAATGCCGCATATGTTGATTCCTTTGTTGTTGTTTATTTTAGCGGACATAAAAAACAGAAACCGAAATGCTTCAACAGCACATTCCTGATTTTAAATCACAAAACGAACCGTGATTTTTCACGCAGAGTAACGCAAAGTTTAAATACGCAACGATTCGCAGAGCCAAGCGCAGTTGTATTTTGCGGACTTTGCGCTTTTCTTAGCGAGCTTTGCGTGAAATATAGGTGGTCAGCTATTTATCCTTATTTTTGAATTTTAAAACCTAACATTGAAAAAACTGCTCAGCATATCATTGTTAATTTGCTTGATCGCTCCGGTTGGCGGCACCTATCTTTGGTTGCAATACCAAAAGAAAATGGTGAAAAAGAGCGTCAAATGGAAAATGATAGATGGGATTGACAAAAGCGAGTTGGTTTATTTCAAATTCAGCAAAGCAGATTCTGCCAATGTTTTAAACTGGAAACATTCAAGGGAATTTGAGTACAATGGCCAAATGTATGATATCGTAGAGCGGGAAAATCGAGGTGACAGTCTGTTTTACTGGTGTTGGTGGGATCATGAGGAAACCAAGCTGAACAAGGCACTGACACAACTTATTCAAAAGGAATACGATGACAATCCCCAGCGCAATGAAAAGCGCGAACGCCTTATGGATATTTACAAACAGTTTCGGGTCAATTCTTTTGAATTTGCTTTCAATAATTTGTTTTCAGAAATCTTAAGTTCCGAAGGGATCTATTCCTTTAGCATCAAAACATTTTACAGCCAACCAATTTCCCCACCCCCGCAGTAATTTATTTCTGCATTTTGTATTTTTTTATTTGATTATTGAATTTGGGTTATTAGCCTCGTTTCAATGACTCAACGGTCTGACGGCTATTAAATAGCTGCAAAATGCCGTCTGACCGTTTAACCGTCAAGGTAGGTATGGCTCTGCTTTAGTCAACTAAGAAATATAGAATCTCTATTTTCTTTTTAATCAATGAATTTCACACAATGAAAAATATTTTATTCGTGTGCTTGATTTTATTGGGAGCAATGGATTTTGCCCATTCCCAAATATTAAGCATACAAGATGGGGAAAGTGGACGCCCTTTGGAAATGGCAACAATATCCAGCAAAAACCCACAGGCTTTTGAAACCACCAATTCAAAAGGACAGGCTGATATTTCAGAATTTGAAGGCGCGGAAAAAATTCACATCCGCATATTGGGCTACAAAACGGTGGAGACAAGCTATGCAGCATTGCAGCAGAAGAATTTCCAATTGGAATTGAATGCTACGGGCATTACAATGGATGCCGTAGTAATTTCTGGAAGCAGATGGAAGCAAAGCAACAGGGATGTGCCTTCCAAAATAATCAGCATTTCCAAAAAAGATGTGGCGCTGCAAAATCCGCAAACGGCTGCCGATTTGCTTGGTACCTCTGATGCGGTTTTTATTCAAAAAAGTCAGCAGGGTGGAGGAAGCCCCATGATCCGGGGGTTTTCTACCAATCGCCTGTTGTACACCGTAGATGGTGTGCGCATGAACACGGCTATTTTTCGCAGCGGCAATCTCCAAAATGTAATTTCGCTCGACCCCTTTGCCATGGAAAGTACCGAAGTATTTTTTGGACCCGGCTCTGTCATTTACGGCAGCGATGCCATTGGCGGAGTGATGGCTTTTCAGACCTTGACTCCTGAGCTGTCCCTTAACGACAAACCCCTGATCGGTGGAAGTGCAGTAATGCGCTATGCCACGGCCAATCAGGAGAAAACCGGGCATTTCCATGTGAATGTGGGCGGCAAAAAGTGGGCATCGGTCAGTAGCATCAGTTTTAATGACTATGGAGATTTGCGTATGGGCAGCAATGGGCCAGAGGAATACCTGAGGCATGAATATGTGCAAAGACAAAATGGAATGGATGTGGTCATCAGCAATGAGGATTCTAAAGTGCAAAAGCCATCTGGCTATTCGCAGATCAATATGATGCAGAAATTCCGCTTTAAGCCCAATGAAAAATGGGACTTCCAATATGGGTTCCATTATTCGGCCACCTCTGAATACGGCCGCTACGACCGGCATTTGAGGACAAGAAATGGTTTACCCCGATATGGCGAATGGAGCTATGGCCCGCAAAAGTGGATGATGAATAACCTAAACATCACCAACACTTCAAATAACAAGGCCTATGATGAAATGAGCATCCGATTGGCGCATCAGGCCTTTGAGGAAAGCCGCATCAGTCGCAATTTCAATAGTCCAGATCGAGAAACGAGAATAGAAAAGGTAAATGCCTATTCTGGAAATATTGATTTTATAAAATCCATTGGCAGCAGGAACAAGCTCTTTTATGGAGTGGAAGGCGTTTACAACGATGTCAACTCCACCGGGATCAATGAGGATATTGTGGCTGGAACGAGCAGTCCCGGTGCTTCCCGCTATCCACAGGCAAGCTGGGCTTCTTATGCCGCTTATGTTTCCAATCAATTTAGGGTTTCCGAGAAAATATTGTTGCAGGCAGGCTTGCGCTACAATCACATTTTGATCGATGCCGAGTTTGATACGGCATTTTATCCCTTTCCATTTACCGAGGCCAATTTGAGCAATGGCGCATTGACCGGAAGTTTTGGTGTGGTTTGTCGTCCCAATTCCAATTGGGTGATCAGCAGTAATTTTGCCACGGCATTCCGCTCGCCCAATGTAGATGATATGGGAAAAGTATTCGATTCAGAACCCGGTGCAGTGGTTGTTCCCAATCCAGATTTATCTGCCGAATATGCTTATAATATTGACCTCGGCATTGCCAAGATTTTTGGCGATGTGGTGAAAATTGATGTAACGGGCTATTATACGCATTTGCGCAATGCCCTGGTTAGGCGCGATTATGTGCTGAATGGTCAGGACAGTATTTTTTATGAAAATACGCTGAGCCAGGTGCAGGCCATTCAAAATGCTGCGGTGGCCAATGTATATGGCGTACAAGCTGGACTTGAGGTGAAATTTCTGGCAGGTGTGAGTTTTTCTTCCAATTTCAATTACCAAATGGGCGAAGAAGAATTGGACGATGGAACTACAAGCGCATCAAGACATGCACCGCCCATGTTTGGGGTTTCACGGCTCAATTATCGCTACAAAAACCTGAGCTTGCAATTTTATGCGGTGTATAGTGCTGCAAGAAAATTTGAGGATATGCCGGTAGATGAAGTTGGCAAAACAGAAATTTATGCCACGGATGAAAATGGCAATCCATGGTCACCGGGCTGGTACACTTTGAATTTTAAGGCACTGTATCAAATCACCGATTTCCTTTCTGTTAGTGCAGGATTGGAAAACTTGAGCGATCAACGCTATCGCCCATACAGTTCTGGGCTTACAGCTCCGGGCAGGAATTTTATTTTGTCTTTGAGAGCGAGTTTTTAAAATGCATATGATATAAAAACGCTCACTTCCAATGGGTCATGACCCATTGGACTACCCAGAATTTATTCTGTTTTAAAGGACTGGTTTTAGACACTTATCACACAAACCCTAAAGGTCTTTGAAAGACCTTTAGGGTTTTTATTTTCCCAACAACCGCTTTTCAAAAATCCAGGGACCAAATGGGGTAACACTGGCGATTCCAGCTAAAAGGAGTTTGCTAAATTTCCATTTGTATTCAACATAAACATACAATGCTACCCCGATATAGAGCATAAACAATACGCCATGTGCCCATCCTGCGTATTTCACCACCATGGGATTGCCCCATACATATTTTATGGGCATGGCTACAAATAATAAAAACAGAAAGGATAACCCTTCAATTCGCCCTGTCCACTTGAAAAAATCCATAAATAAAATTTACCCTTTCTGATGATTAGAGAATCCTTCAAAATTACGAAAGAATCTGTTGGTTAAGATATTGGGGCATCTAGGGCATACAACAAATTTCCATAAACTGATTTGATATATGAATTTCAAGTTGCAGGACAAGGAAACATGCTGCTTTGGCAAGGGAGCATGCTCCCTTGTTTGGGTACAAGGAAATTTGTCGTACACCTAAATTCCAGCGTTTAATTATTTGGCCACTAAGAAGTAAAGCAGATTATTTTTAATATCTACAGCACAAGAACCGCTTCGCTAATTGCGCTAGCTTGGGTTTTTGAAATCATGAATCAAAACATTGACATGTCTACTGTTGAAGTTCAATATATCCCTTTTCCAATCTTTGGAAATTAGCTGTAATTTCAAACCATAAAAAATCACACAATTGAAAACAGCAAACAATAATGTTTTACAGGGCGGACAATTTCTGATCAATTCAGGCCAGTACGAAGATTTTTTCATTACAGAGGAATGGAATGAGGAGCAATTGATGATTGCCTCTACGGTCAAGGAATTTTGCATTAAGGAAATTCAGGATAAATTTTTCGAAAGAGGAAGGGAATACAATGTAACAGATGAGGCCGACAAAGCAGAAGTATTGAAACTCCTGAAGAAAGCCGGTGAGCTGGGACTTTGCGGAGTAAGTATTCCTGAAAAATACGGAGGCATGGGGCTGGATTTCAAGACCAATACCCTGTTTTCATCTGTGATCTCCAATGGCTTTTCATTTGCCACTACACTGGGCGCGCAAACCTCTATCGGTTCCCTGCCCATAGTCTATTACGGCAATGATGCCCAAAAGGAAAAATACCTGCCCAAAATTGCTACTGGCGAATATGTGGCAGCTTATGCCCTGACTGAACCCGGAGCCGGGTCGGATGCCAATTCGGGAAAAACCCGCGCCAAATTGAACGAGGACAAAAGCCATTACCTGCTCAATGGTCAGAAAATCTGGATTACCAATGGAGGATTTGCCGATGTATATGTGGTGTTTGCCAAAATAGAGGACGATAAAGACCTGTCGGCATTTATTGTGGAGCGGAATTTTCCGGGTTTTTCCACCGGACCGGAAGAAAAGAAAATGGGCATTAAAGGCTCCTCTACCGTTCAAATTTATTTTGACGACTGCAAAGTACCTGCTGGAAATCTGCTGGGCGAAAGAGGTGCAGGCTTTAAAATGGCCTTGAATATTTTGAATGGCGGAAGAATAAAAGCAGGTGCCGGTGGTATTGGCGGTGCACAATTGGTTTTGAACCAGGCCGTGCCCTTTGCCATTGAGCGCAAACAGTTTAATCAATCCATTTCTGAATTTGGTGCCATCCAATACAAAATCGGAAGCATTGCAGCAGAAGCTTTTTGTTGCGAAGCAGCGGTATATCGCACCGTAGATAAAATAGACCGATTGACTGAAAAATTGCTGAAAGAGGGCAAAAGCGATAATGAAGCTAAACTGGGCGGTTTGCGGGAATTTGCCATTGAGGCCTCCATTATAAAAGTGAAAGGATCAGAGCTGGTTTGCCTGGCTACTGATGAGGGCATACAAATATATGGAGGCATGGGCTATGCCGTGGAAACCGGGATGGAAATGGGCTATCGCGATGCGCGCATCACCAAAATTTACGAAGGCACGAATGAGGTCAACCGGATGCTGGCCGTGGGCGAACTGAGCAAAAGAGCGGTAATCACCAAAGAGCTGGATTTGATCAGCGCGGGGAAGAAAATCCCCGGATTTGTATTCAAACAAATTTTACCTTTTAAATCAAGCAGCAATTACGCTGCGGAGAAAAGACTGGTTCAGGGATTGAAAAATACTTTTCTCATGGTATCGGGAGCTGCCGGTAAAAAGCTGGGCAAGAAACTGGTAGATGAGCAGGAAATCGTTTTGAATTTCTATGATATTCTTGCCGAAGCATACGTTTGCGACAGTGTGCTGATGAAAATTGAAAAACTGGAGAAAACCGAAAGGAACAAGGGCGAAAAATTCCAGGTCCAAAAATCGGCCATGCAGCTCTATTTATATGTAGCTGCCAATACAGCAAAACGAGCAGCACATGAGGCCATAGATAGTTTTGCCAATGGCTTGCAAAAATCCATGCTGAAAAAACTGGTGAATATTATGCTGCCCGCCTACCCCGTAAATCCTAAAGAATTGCGCAGAAAAGTAGCCCGCTACATTATTGATAAAAAAGGCTATGCTTTATAAAACCTTGTAGTGTAAAGGCAAGCACCAAATAACGGTCTGACGGCTATAGTATCTCAGCAAAAAGCCGTCCGACCGTTTGTGTTAAACCGGTAAAGTACATTTGACACTATAGTAGCGCTACTTTTATCTTAATTTCACAGCAAATTAGCAAGTAGATAAAGAATATGGGCATTATCATCAGGCAGAGTTTTTGGAATTCCATTTGGTCCTATATTGGTATTGCGCTGGGTTATGTGAATGTAGTGTTGTTGTTTCCACGCTTTTTAGAGCCTGATGAATTTGGATTAACCAGGGTTTTTATCGCTGCCAGTATGATCACCGCCCAATTAGGCTCGCTCGGCATTATCAATATTTCCATAAAATATTTCCCGTTTTTCAAGAGCAATAGCGACAATAAGCACAGCGGCTTTTTATTTTTCGGTTTTCTACTTAGCACAATTGGCAGCCTGCTATGTGTAATTGGACTTATTGTTTTCAAACCCTTGATTGTTGGTGCTTATATTGAGCGTTCTGAGCTGTTTGTGGAATACTATTACTGGTTGATTCCGCTGAGTATTGCTCTAATTTACTTCAATCAATTGAGTTCCTATGCCCGTGTTATCCTCAAATCTTCTTTGCAGACTTTCGCGCGCGATTTGCTGATTCGCTTCCTGCAATTTTGCTGCATATTGGGCTATGCATTGCACTGGTACGATTTTGAAACTTTTGTGAGTTTTTTCATTCTCAGCTATTTTGTAAATGGGGCTTTTGTAGTCCTTTACCTGGTTTTCAGCAGGGCTGTTCACCTTTTGCCCGACTGGCAATTTTACCGCAAGCTGCCCCTGGGGGAAATTGGCAAATACGGAGCTTTCGTTCTTTTTTCGGGTGTTGGCGGATATATTGCCGGCAATATTGATATCCTGATGATTGGTTCTTTGGCCACTGATGGATTGGCCGATGTGGCCATTTACTCGGTGGCTTTTTATATTGGAAACATAGTAAATGTACCCATTAAATCGGTTTACAGCATTGCCATTCCCATTATTGCAGAAGCATGGAAAAACAATGATATGGCCAAGATCGAAGAGTTGTATAAAAAATCTTCCATCAATCAGTTGATCATAGGCTGTCTCTTGCTGATTGGTTTGTGGGCCAATATTGACAATATGTTCATGATTTTGCCCGAGGAATATATTGACGGAAAAATAGTGGTTTTGATCATTGCACTTTCACAGTTGTTCAATATTGCAGCGGGTGTCAATGGCGGTATTATTGTCAACTCGCCCTATTATAAATACGACTCGCTTTTCATTGGAGCTATGGTAGTAATGAACATTACTTTAAATATCATATTTATAAAAATGCTCGGTTTTATAGGGGCAGCAGTGGCTACTGCCATAACCATTATCTTCTTCAATGTAGGCCGAATGATTACCGTTCTGGTAAAATCCAAAATGCATCCTTTTAGCATGAAAACCATTTACATATTATTGCTCAGCCTGGCGGTTTACGGACTGCAAATGCTGATGCCAACACTGGATATTATGCTGCTCGACCTGGCCATTCGCTCAATGCTGATTGTCTTGTTGTTTGTTCCGGCTGTCTATTTCTTCAATATATCTGAAGACATCAATGGGATAATTCGCAAGGTTTGGGGGAAAGTGTTTTAATAATTCAGGTGAGCCTCTTGGTCATTACATGGGCTTTAATAGCTAACTGACAAGTGTTGTCAGTCTTGCTTTACCCAAATAATAAAAACACCACTAATATTCAACAATCAAAAGCGATTTATCCCAGAGGGATAAAATGTTTATAATATAGACGGATAAGCCCCCACCTGATCCCTGAGGGATCATATGTTTTGGGTTTCCAAAATTTTCATACCCATGAACATTTCCCTGAAAGTAACTTTAGTGTTGACTTTTTTGCTGAATAAGTTACAGAACCAACAAATCTTAGATAGATTTGTATTGTAGCACATTTGAAATGACGGAGAAACAGCACAACATATTTTTTACAATCTTATTAATCGGTTGCTTTCTCTTGATTTTGATTTTAGATCCACCGACAAGAAATTACATCCCGATAATTTGGGGTCTTTTAGGGTTTGGGCTTCATGGATATTTATGTTTAAAAACTTGGATAGATTTGAGCAAGAAGCTAATTGTAGATCATAAGACTTACTTGGATAAAATGAAAATCAACTATCATGACAGCAAGTTCAAGACAACGGTCGACATGTTTGCTTTATTCAAAAACCAACAAAAAATAGAGGAACTTTCAGACAACATTAAATCACAACTTTCATTTTATCAAACCTATTTTCGACTGACTTTAATTGCATTTCTAATGTTTGCAGTTCTCGGTATTTTGACAGTAATAATGACATGGAATTGAAAAAAGTCCTGATCATAACTTATTATTGGCCGCCAAGCGGTGGTGCTGCCGTTCAACGTTGGTTGAAGTTCAGCAAATACCTGCGCAATTTCGGCTGGGAACCGATCATTTACACTGTTGAAAATGGAGAGTATCCGCAATATGACTCAACACTTGAAAAAGAAGTGCCGGAGGGCATTACTGTTTTGCGAAAACCCGCTTTGGAACCTTATTCCTTTTACAAAAAACTCACAGGCAAAAAAAAGCAAAGCACTTTGCAACCCGAGATTGTTACTTCCAGCAGCAAGAAAAATTCATTGTTGGAAAACTTTGCCATCTGGGTGCGTGGCAATTTCTTTATTCCCGATGCGCGTAAATTCTGGATCAAGCCCTCAGTCAGCTATTTGAAAAAATACTTAGCGGAAAACCCTGTTGATGCGATTGTCTCCACCAGCCCGCCACAGTCAGATCACCTGATAGCACTGGAATTGAAGAAACATTTCAATATCCCCTGGCTGGCGGATTTTCGAGATCCCTGGACCAAAGTGGATTATTTCGATCAATTGAAACTCAGCAAAAGTGCAGCAGCCAAACACAAAGCCCTGGAACAGGAAGTGCTAAAAAATACCGACAAAGTGCTTACCGTAAGTTATGCCTGGGCAGAAGATTTCAGGGAATTGGGCACAAAGGATGTCTCTGTAATTACCAATGGCTATGATACTGCTGACCTGCCCAAAGTAAAACCGGAGCTGGATAGCGCATTTAGCATAGCCCATATTGGCAACATCAGTAGTGAAAGAGTGCATGAAGTGCTTTTCAAATGTCTTTCAAAATTGAAAAAGGAAAATGCAGATTTTGCCGAGAAATTTCAGCTCAAATTAATCGGTTCGGTTGAATCTTCCTTTATGGGTTTTCTGAAGCAGTACGAACTGGAAAATAATACAAACCATACGGAAGCAGTCTCGCACAAAAAGGCAGTAGAAGAAACCTGCAAAGCACAGGTATTGCTCCTGTTGCTCGGCTCCGAAAACAAATCCAGGGGACGAATTCCCCTGAAGGTATTTGAATACCTTGCTGCCCAGCGCCCCATTATCGGCATTGGCCCAAAAGACAGTGATGTGGCGAGAATCATTGAAAATAGTAAAGCCGGAAAAATGCTGGATTCCAATGATGAAAATACCCTGGCAGAACTGCTCAACTCCTATTTTGAGCAATTCCAAAAGCAAAATTTAAAAGTAGATGCTTCTGGAACGGATCAGTTTTCGCGTAAAAAACTTACGGGGGATCTGGCTAAAATACTGGATGGACTTTCAAAAAACTAAGCCGCCTCTTTAGCTTCTTTTCTTCCCTTCACCTCTTTCCAAATTCCAAATGCTAAAAACAGCATTATCAGTAATGAAAAGGCCAGTGATAGTTTTGAGCCCAGATAAAAGGAGCGTGGCACAAACTCAAATTTAATCTCGTGCTCTCCGGGCGGTACGGTCATGGCGCGTAAAATATAATTTACTTTTACATGCTCTGCCGGTTCACCGTCAATATAGACTTTCCAGTCATCATTGCCGCCTTCATAATAGATTTCTGAAAATACAGCAATTTGCTCAGAGGCATTTTGATCCACCATTGATTTATAAACCAGTTCCTTGGGATCGTAGCTCGTAAGTTGGATACTAGCATTGGGGTCGTAGCGAAAATTGTCAATTGCTAAAACGGGTTTGTCATTCTCACGGGCAATTACTTCAGTACCGGCCTCAAAAGTGCCGAGCTTTTGCATTTCCTCATCGGCAGAATTTACCCAGATCACATTTTGCACAAACCAGGCATTGCCAAGTGCCCATCTGTTTTGAATAGGATTGGCTTCTGGGTTGTAAATAATGTATTTAGTATTGAGCATATTCAATACCGGTAAATTCGAGAGGGTTCTATCAATTTTTTCCTGAGTAGGTTCATTGCTCATGGCTTGTTGCAAACGCTGAATAGAAGGATTGATATGGTTTTCTATCACTTCCTGGTAGCGCAGAATTTTTGCCGCATGGTACCCGCCAATAGAACGGTGGTGAAATGAAGTTACCGCATCATTAAAAGTATTGGCTGCCATATTCAAAACCCGGTAATGCGGGTCTTTGTCCTGCAAAATGGCATTGTCGGCAGGTGATGGCCTTTTCCTGGTTTCTAACTGACGCTCAGGTTTAAAACTATCGGCACCAAAAAAACGCTTGTCAACAGCCCACAGGTCAACAGTAAGCAGAACAACCACCCCGGCTATCAGCAGTTTTGGTTTTATGATGTTTTTAATAAAGGCAAAAAGCAATGCTGCTGTAGCCAGAATAAAAAGCAAAGATCTGAAGGCATCACTTTGCAGCATCGCTTTGCGATCTGCTTGTAGTGCATCCATTGGCCAACCTGCCTGTGAAAGGCGTGGATCGGATGGCCCTGAATAATCATAAGTACCGGCCATTAGAATTCCAAAAAGTACAATCAGCCCACCGGTGATTCCCAGGGCATAGTACAGATATTTCTGCAATTGTTGTTTGTCCAGCTTTTCAGTCAATACCTTTTGCAGACCCAACATTGCCCCAAGTGAAAAAGTAAGGCTGAGAAATAGCAAGATCATAGAAGGCGTGCGGAATTTGTTGTAAAAAGGCACGTAATTGAAAAAGAAGGAATTAAAGGCTTCAAAGTTTTTGCCCCAGGAAAGCAAAATGGCCAAAATACTGAAGCCGAGAATCCACCAGCGTATGGCACCTTTGATCAAAAACATGGAGAAAACAAAAAGAAAACTCAATGCCGCCCCGAGATATACCGGACCGGAAGTGAAAGGCAATTCTCCCCAATAAGTAGGTGCCTGCTCATAGTATTGTTTGGGAATTCCTTTTTTGGCAATATTGGCATCCCTGTCGAGTTTCATCTGATTGTTGCCCCCCGCAAAATTGGGAATCAACAAGGTCATAGTTTCCAATTGACCATAACTCCAGGCCATTGCATAATCCCAATCCAGCCCCGAGCGTGATTTGGCACTGTTCTCAGGTTTGTTATCGGTCAATTCAGATTTACCACCCCGAATGGTTTCTTTGGCATATTCATAGGTAGTCCACAGTTTACTGATATTGGGGCCAATGGCCAGTGTAGCAGCCAAAAGGAGTATCCCGCTTTCTTTGGCAAAACCAGCAATAGCCCCTTTTTTATAAGCTGAATAAAGCTCGGCCAATACAACAAATAGCAGTAAATAAAGCAGGTAATAGGTCACCTGAAAGTGATTGACGGCCACATGCAAAGTGAGAAACAATGCCGTAACAGCAGCACCCAACCAAAACTTCTTTCTCTGGTAAACCAGCAATACCCCTGCAAGAATAGCGGGCACGTAACCCAGCGCATTGATCTTGCTGGTATGACCTGCCTCAATACTCACCATGGCAAATGAACCCATTGCAAAAGCCACGGCTCCGCCTATAGACAACCAAGGATTTACCCTCAGTACAAGCATCAGAATGTAAAAACCAAGTAAATTGACAAAAAGCAAACCTGTAGGGTGCGGGAAAACTTGCCTGAAAAATGAATTGACATATAATATAATATTTGAATTATGCTGAATCCCGGATTGATAAGAAGGCATACCGCTGAACATCCCCGGATTCCAAAGTGCCTCCTCTCCTGTTTGTTCGCGGTATTCACGCACTTCACTTGATGCGCCCTGGTATTGAAGAATATCAAACTGGGTGATCTGTTTGTTTTCAAAAACAGGACTCATATAGATTAATGGTATGAGTACCAGTATCAGAACGCCCACTATGTATGGCATGTAAGTCTTGAAATCAATTCCTTTCGACATAGGTATATTTTAATTTGTACGAATGGTAAAACTAAATTTATTTGTGCGCTTTTAATAATCCGGGGATGTTGAATTAATTCAGCTTTGCATTGCAGCTGCCCTTTTAGCAGGCAGGTATGCGGCAATCAGACTGATACCGATAACCAAAAATGCCACCATTACAAAATCCGGCCATTGCATATCCACCGGATAGGCATCAATCACAAATGAACCGCTGCCCTGTAATTTCACTATGCCAAACTGTATTTGCAGCAGACAAATCACAAAACCAAAAATCATACCTCCTCCTGCACCAATTAAGGATGTAAAAAAACCTTCGAGGAGGAATAATTTCCTGATCCAGGCTGCATCTGCACCCAAAACCTTGAGAATGGATATGTCTTTTTTCTTTTCCAAAACCAGCATAGAAAGTGAACCAATAATATTGAAAGCAGCGATCAAAAGAATAAAAGAGAGAATGGCAAAAACGGCCAGTTTTTCCGTCTGCATAATTTTATAAAGCAATTCGTTTTGCTCATAGCGGGTTTTTACCAGGTAATCCTCGCCCAGAACATTTTGCAACTCTTGTTTCACATCATCTGCATCCGCATTTTCCTGAATTTTAATTTCTGCATAAGTTGCAGCATATTCATAATCCAGCAAGTCTCTGAGAAAATCTATTGGAGCAAGCACATATTCATTGTCGAAACTTTGCTGAATGGAAAAAGCCCCTACCGGTTTGATTTCTTTGCGATTAAATGCTGATGAGGGATTCAATGAAAGACCGGTGGTTTTACCTCTCTTGGGCAGATAAACCGTCAACCTTGCCAACGGGTCTTCAACGGCTACCCTCAAAACCGATTGAATGCCAGAGCCCAATACCAATTCCGGTGATTCAGTATTCAAAAAGCGCCCACGAACTACATTCCTCCCTATTTCACTTACCTTTTCAAAGTTTGAATCCACGCCTTTGATGTGGGCAATAAATTCATTTTCCTTGTTTTTGAGAATCCCTTTTTCTTCCAGGGTGAAAGAAATGTGCTCAATTCCGTTTACCTGCTCAATTTTTGCCAATAGATCTTCATCAGCCTCAAAAGTCTTGAGCCGGCTGCTCTCTACCCGAAGATCAGGATTGAATTCACCATATAGTGAAATCACAAGCCCTTCAAAACCATTGAATACGGAAAGCACCAATACCAAGGCCATAGTGCCCACACCCATACCAAGCATAGTGACGCCCGTAATGACATTAATGACATTCGTGGATTTTTTGGAGAAAAGGTATCTCCAGGCAATTTTTAAAGCCAGAGGTTTCATTGATCAGAATTGTCCTGTTCCTCCCCTTTGTCCAGGTCTTTGAGAATGCGCTCCAGACGATCTGCTTCCTCAAGGGTATTGTCCAGATAAAATTCCAGTTGCGGCATTTTCCTGAAATGATTTCTAAGTTTTTGACCCAACTGCTTTTTAATATCCGCTTTGTTTTGAGTCAATTGTGTTACAACTGCTTCTTTATCGTCCACATTATAAATGCTTACATTGACTCTTGCCAACAGCAAATCCGGGGTTACATTCACACTGATAATACTCACCAGAGCTCGGCCATAATAATCCGCTCCTTTTCTGCTGAAAATTTCGCCCAGTGTTTCCTGTAGAAGTCTTCCTATTTTTAATTGTCTTCTGCTGCTCATAATTTTTGATCCTGTTTTTTTTGAAAAATACCTCGTGTAAGAAATATCAATGTAAGGTAGTTTGAGAAGTCTCCGGCTGCACAAATTCAGCATAAATTTAACAAAATGAATTAATAACTTTGCCCGCACTGCTATGGCTAATTTCTTACGTATTCTTTCGCAATTAAAAAACTACTGGGTAGCTGCGCTGCTCAATGTTTTATTCAATATCCTGGCCGTGATTTTTTCACTGGCATCCATAGTGATGATCATTCCCTTTCTGGAGTTGCTCTTTGACAAGAAAACACCCCTGTACGATGAGCCCACATTTAAACTGAGTGTGCAGTTTTTTATCGATTATTTCTACTTTGGAATGAGTTGGTTTATTCATGAGCAGGGTCAGACAGCAGCATTGGTGTTTATCTGTGTATTTGTAGTGATTGTGTTTTTCCTGAAAAACCTGTTTCGCTACCTGGCTTTGTTCTTTATGGCACCCATTCGCAACGGCATTGTGCGCGACCTGCGAAAAGACATGTATGGAAAAATCCTGAATTTGCCGGTTTCCTATTTCTCTGAGGAAAAAAAGGGGGATATGATTTCTAAAATGACCTCCGACCTGAAGGAGATTGAGCACAGTATTATGAGTACGCTGGAAGTCACTTTTAAGGAGCCTATTACCATTATAGCATACCTTGCAGCAATGCTGGCCATGAGTGGCCAATTGACGTTTTTCGTGTTGCTGATGATTCTTATTACAGCCGGAATTATTGGGCAAATAGGAAAAACACTAAAGCGCGAATCTACCAAAGGGCAGCAAAAACTCGGTGTGATTACTTCCATCATTGATGAAAGCCTGAGTGGCCTGCGTATTATCAAAGCTTTTAATGCTGAGAGATACCTGAACAGCAAGTTTGCCAGAGAAAACGAAGGCCACTATAATATCACCAATGGTATTTTAAGAAGAAAAGAACTCTCCTCTCCCCTGTCGGAATTTTTGGCCATTATTATTGTCTCTGTTGTACTTTGGTTTGGCGGACGCCTGGTTTTGAGCGGAGATGGTCTAGAAGCAGAAACTTTCATTGGCTTTATGGTGATCTTTTCACAGCTGATTCCACCCTCCAAAAGTTTTGCCAGTGCTTTTTACAATATACAACGCGGCCTGGCCTCATCAGAGCGGATTTATGAAGTGCTGGATTCACACATAGATATCATGGAAAAGGAAAATGCAAAACCCATTTCTACTTTCAGGGATTCAATAGAATTCAAGGATGTGTGTTTTACTTACAATAACTATGACGACAAACTGATTCTGCAAAACATCAACCTGAACATCAAAAAAGGAAAAATGATCGCGCTGGTTGGGCCTTCGGGAGCTGGTAAGACTACTATGATCAACCTCTTGCCCAGGTTCTATGATGTGGACAGCGGCAGTATTTCCATAGATGGTATTAATGTAAAGCATTACAAGATTGGCGACCTGAGGAATATTTTGGGCATTGTGACCCAGGAGTCGTTTTTGTTCAATGACACGATAAAGAACAATATTGCTTTTGGCAATGAACAGGTAACTGATGATGAAATCATTGAAGCAGCCAAAGTAGCCAATGCACATGATTTTATAGAAAAACTCAGCAATGGTTATGATACCGTTGTAGGCGACAGGGGCGACAACCTCAGTGGTGGGCAAAAACAGCGCATTACCATTGCCCGGGCAATTCTGAGCGACCCGCCCATTTTGATCATGGACGAGGCTACTTCATCGCTTGATACGGAATCGGAAAAACTGGTGCAGGATGCTTTGTATAAATTGATGCAAAACCGCACTTCCATTGTGATTGCGCACAGACTTTCCACCATTCAATATGCCGATGAAATAGTGGTGATGGACGATGGAAAAATCCTTGAGCGCGGCAACCACATCGGCCTGATGGCCAAAAACGGTCTCTACAAAAAGCTGGTGGATTTGCAGGCTTTTTAGAGCTGTACTAAATCAATAAACCACTACACTTACTTTGGGTGATCTTATTCCAAAGTCAGAATAAGCAGTGCTGGTACTAACCCTTCTGGCACACAAGCTGAAATTGTAAGTGCCGCTCAACCCTGTAAACACATATTGAGCTGTAACTGAACTCATGTCTGAAAAACCGCTTGAAGTGATATACGGTCTTGTTTGTCCAGCAAATGGCGCATCAGTTGGATTACTGAAATTTGTACTGTAACATGGGCAAAGTGCTAAATATAACTCATTACTTGCATTGAGGTCATTTTTATATACCATCGCACTTACCGAAACATATATTTTATCTCCTGAACTTACAGTGGCGCTTGCATCTCCATAACCCACATTAGTAGACCAATCCCACATTTCCCAACTTGTTGAACTAACTTTTGGAAAATTTCCTGTTAGGTCATATCCTGCATGATCCACCGCTTTTGCATTGCCATCAGCGCCATCAGCACCATCAGCTCCGGCTGGGCCGGCAGGGCCGACAGGGCCTTCAAGTGAATTAATAAAATCTGTTTCACTTCCTGTATTTCCCAAACTCAGCCAGGTTTCATAGGCACTTTCACCATCAGCTCCATCCTGTCCGTCTGCACCCGGAGGACCCTGTGGTCCCTGCGGGCCCGGATCGCCTTGAGCCCCCTGTGGACCTGTAGCTCCATCCTGCCCATCAGCTCCGGCAGGGCCTTCAAGTGAATTAATGAAATCTGTTTCACTTCCGGTATTGCCAAGCCCCAGCCAAACTTCATAAGCACTCTCTCCATCGGCACCATCCTGTCCGTCAGCTCCGGCAGGACCCAGCACACCCGGAACATTGGCACTATCGGCATAAAGTGCATAGGGAACTGACAACAATTGCGTAATCCCCATAGTGACATAATTGCTTCCACCTTCCGGGTCAAGTTCTACTTTCAACCATTTCTGAGCTGCTCCCCAGGCAATTTGTGTAAAATCTCCTGAAAGCGTGTTTCCATTGCCTATTTCCGCATCAAACAAACCAAACTGATTGGTACTGATGTTATGCGTTTCCTCATAGAGTAGCGAACCGGATGGAGAGCCGTTTAAAATAGAGAACTTAACCCTGATGTTTTGGTCTTGCAATGTACTTCCATTTGCATCCCTGGCTACTGCCTGGTAATTGAAGGATTGTGGAGCTTGCGCCAGCAGGTTTGGCGAATACATAAAAACAAAACCAATTACTGTAATTACGGATAAATTGATCAGCCTTTTCATACCTTGTTTTTTTTGTTATCAACTATTTACAAGGTATTAATTTATAGAATATTAATCGTAATACAAAAAATTGTTTGTTTTTTGTAGGTTAACAGCAATAATTCCTGGCCTGGAAACTAATGTCAGGTCTATGGCAGCTGCAAGTCAAAATCAACAGAGGAAATTCTACAGTTCGAAAGTGAAGTCCTTTTCGTAGGCTTTTATGACACGCTCTGTTTTCTCAGCGGCCATGATTTCCTGCAGGTCTGCTTCAATGCTATCAGCCGTATTTTGCCAGTCTGTATTTTCAGTTTCCTTTGCTTTTTCAGCAGCTGCTTTCCACACGCTATACAGGGCATCACCTGCCGCCTTGCGAATATACCAGGAGCCCTCATAAATAGCATTGAGCTTCAAATCTTCTGCACCGTTTAAGATAGCAGGGGCTTCGAGTTTCTTAAGCAAATCTCCATAGAAAGTGATGATATAATATTTGGAATAAGAGCGCAACTCGTACAATTTCTCTTTAAAATAAGCCTGCTCTTCTATCCCCCCCTGTTTGACAAATAAATCCGCCACATTTGCTGCCAATTGAATTTCTGTAGCATCGGTATATTGCTTTGCATAATCAAAAGCCAATCCTTCATCAATATCTTTTATGGCCTTTAAAATTCTGCCTTTGGCAATATTGGATTTCTCTTCTTCCATTAACCGCTCAAGTTTGTCCAGGATTTTCTTATCTGCTAATGATCCCAATTTATCAATTGCGGCCATGCGCACTTTCACCTCTCTGTCTTTTTTGGCTGTGCTGTACAAAAGTGCAATGCGTTTTTCAGCAGCAGTATCTACAGGCATATTTTGAATTGCAGAAAGTCGCGTGCCATAAAAATTATCTTCCAGGGCTTTAACATAAACATCCAGAACTTCGGCCTGATCAATATCCGGCATCAGCTGAGTAAGGGCTTCATCTTTGTCGAGATAATGTGCCGCCATTTGAAATTGCTTCATCCAGTGTGCTTTGTTTTTATTGAGATAATTGCTTGTGCCGACCAAAACACGCTCAACATCTACAATATAATTTTCGGGCAGACTGTCCATCTCAAATTCAAACTGCTTCCATTGGTTGTCAATTACAATGTTTTCATAGCGAATGGAATTCTCAAACTGAAAAGCTACTTTTAGCGGAAGCTTAAAAAAGCTGTAGTCAATAGTATCCTGCATTTGCTCTACAGTCAGTGAAAAAACTCCCAGGCTGTCATTGTAGTGGTGTTTGATATTCAGCTCAGCATGTCCCGAACCGTAAAACCACTGATTGAAAAACCAGTTGAGGTCTTCTCCGCTGACTTTTTCCAAAGCCAAGCGCAAGTGATGTGCCTCCACCGGCTGAAATTCATTGCTGTGCAGATATTCCCTAATGCCCGCATAAAAAGCATCATCGCCCATATAATTGCGCAGGGCATGCAATATCAAGCCGCCTTTCTGATAGGTATGGCGGTCAAACATTTCTTCTCTATGTTCATAGTAAAAACGTATCAGGTCTTCTTGATAAGCCCTGGCTTCATGCAAGTATGCATTTTTATCATTTTGCCAGTTGTATTGCGCGTGATCCATTCCGTATTTGTGCTCAATCCAGATGTATTCGCCATAAGTTGCAAAGGATTCGTTCAGCGCCAGATTAGACCAGGATTCGCAGGTGACCAAATCACCAAACCATTGATGAAAAAGCTCATGGGCTACAATAGATTCATAATCCCGATGATCGAGCTCTGCATCATTGCGCTGTACAAATTCACCAAAAAGCGAAGCAGATGTATTTTCCATTGCTCCTGACACAAAATCGCGAACAGCTACCTGGTTGTACTTTTCCCAGGGATATTCATAACCGAGCAAATCTGAATAAAGCGTCATCATTTCGGGTGTATTGCCAAAAATTCGTTTAGCATATTTGGCATATTGCGGCTCAACATAGTAGTTCACTTCCATGCCGTTCCATTCATCTTCCACAATGGAAAATTCACCAATGGCCATCATAAACAAATAGGGCGTGTGGTCTTTTTCCTGTTTCCAGTAGTCGGTTCTTGTCCCATCTCCATTGTCTGTGGAAGAAAACATCAAGCCATTGGAAAGGGTAGTGTAATTGGTATCAACAGTAATAAGGATTTCCTGGGTGGTGCGTTGGTTGGGTTTGTCGATGGTGGGAAACCAGCAGGAACTGGCTTCGGTCTCGCCCTGTGTCCAAATTTGCCGTGGTTTTCCCGGAATTTTACCCAGCGGATTGATAAAATACAAACCCTTGTCGGCAGCAATGGCAGAACTGCCCACTACATCCAGTTCATCGGGTTTGGCCACATAATCAATGCGAAGTGCAATAGTATCATTTCGGTTATAGTAGCGATCAAGCTTAATATTTAGTTGTGAAGAATCATACACATAGCTAAGTTCAAGCGGCTCACTGCCTTTCATTAAACGAATGCTGTTAATGTCAAAACCTTTGGCATCAAGAACTACAGAGTCTGTAGGATAAAAATAAGGACGCATAGTGATGTCTGCAACTCCAAGTAAATGGCTTTTGCTCCAGTCAAAGCGCACATCGAGTTTGGTGTGGATCAGGTCGAAATGCCTGGTAGCCTCCGCACGATATTCACGATCGACTCCGGAAACGACCACTTCATCCAGTTCCGTTTCCTTTTCAGTAAGTTCTTTTGTACCGGAACAGGCAGTGATGAATAAAAGGCTTGATAATAATAAAAAGTAGAGGTTTGTTTTGATGGGCATATCTATATTAACTTTAAGCCAGCAAAAATAAGGCTTTCCTTTTTAAAAAGCGGATTGCTACCTTTACAGATAAAGTTAAAATTCATGAACAAGGCTACCGTAAACAATAATTTCTCTTTTGACATAGAGCAAAATCGAGATGAACTATTCATAAATGGTGAAAAAACCGAGGCCTGCATTCAAAAAATTGCGGAGGGATCTTACCATGTGATATTGGACTATCGCTCCTACAATGCCGAACTGGAAAGTGTGGATACCGAGGAAAAATCCTTTACATTCCTGATCAACGGACACAGCTATACGGTGAAAATGCAGGACCGCTTTGATTTATTGCTGAAAGAACTGGGCATGAGTGCCCTGGCCGGAAGCAAAATGACTGACATTAAAGCGCCTATGCCGGGATTGGTATTGGAAGTGCTGGCAAAAGAAGGGCAGGAACTCAGCAAGGGCGATGAAGTACTGGTGCTGGAAGCCATGAAAATGGAAAATGTACTAAAAGCGCCCGGTGATGGCGTGGTGAAAAGCATCTCTGTAAAACAAGGCGATGCCGTAGAGAAAAACCAAGTGATGGTGGTTTTGGAGTAGGGTTAGATTATTGAGGAACGGTTTGGCGGTATGAAAAGTTGGGCAATCGTGCTTTCTTTTCTGTCGTCCGTGCGTTGGGAAAGACACACTCTTTGACAAGCTTTGGCCGGTACAATTGGCTTGTGGCTTGACAATCCCGAAAAAACGGGACAAGTTGTGTGTGGCTTTGAAACGAGGGACTGTACATTGTCAAATTCTTTATTGGTTAATAATTTGTCCAATTGCCCTTTCGGAGATTTGGTTTGAGGCCTTTGTGGGTCCATTGCTTAGTCTTTTTCTCTTTCGCGCCATTATCCCGCCAAAGTGGCGCGATATAACTAAAGATAAATTCTGATAATTCGCTTGCTCGCCAATTTGGCGAGTAATTGGCGAGTAAGAATGGATTATTTTTATGGAATAGTTCTATCTCGCCAAAATGGCGACCGAGTGGCGAGTGATTATTCATTGATTACATATTTCAGATACTTTCCGCCACCTTCTTTCCTAAGTAAATTTAAATCCACCCATCTCTTCAACATTCTTTCAGCCGTGCGAGAAGCTAATCCCGTTTGCTCAACAAACTCAGACTTTGAGTATGCTTTATTGCTTCTGAATAATTCGAAGAGCTTCAATTCTTGGTTATCCAATTCGCCAACAGCGCCACCGGTGGGTAGTTCTCTAACAGCCTCAACCGTACGTGGGAAAGTCAACTTTAAGAATGGTTCTTTATAGGTGTATTTCGGAATGGGTAAGCCGTAATCTTTATTTAAAGACTTAAAGGTTTTCATTCCAAATCCTTTTTCCTCCACATAATCCATTAAACTGAAAGCGTATGTAATAATAGGATTGCGGCTTAGAGAGGGTGCTTCAAAGGTGTTGAGTTCATCCAAGGAAATTGCCGGTAGTGGTTTGCCCGGGCTGGTTACGATAACTTTATTCTCATCAATCTTGATTTCACACTTTGCACCTTCAATTTCATAATCTCTGTGCACCAAAGCGTTGACGATGGCTTCACGCAGTACTTCAATGGGAAAATCAGGAACATCCTTTCTTTTAAAGCTGCTTGTATCTTTTGATAAGGGCAATACTTTCTTTAACCATTCCTCAATTTGGTCGGGCAAGAGCACCAATGCTTGATCAAAATCTTTTGGTTCTATTTTGCTGCCACTATAAGTTACGTGTGCTTTCAAAACGGCATTTTTGAATTTGGTGCGTGGATTATTTCCAAAAAGCAAAACGCCATAGCCCGTAGGGATAAATTGCTTTTTTTCTTTATCCCACTCCATGGCTCCAAAATCTGCCAAGTATTCTAAAAAGGCTTCATCCGTTGATTTGAAATCAAGATTGGATTCTTTGATGAACTTTTGAAGTGCAAGCTCTGAAAATTTGCTGCTATCGTAGTTCGCTACAGGAAGTTCAATAGCTGTGCGCAGATCTTCTTCTTCCGTTTCTCTTTTTCTTTCTAAAGCTTGTTTTAAGAAGGCCTTATTTTCTTCTTCTATGATTCGCTGAAACTCTCGGTCAAACATTTTGACTTCAACACCGTGGTTCTCGAGATGCTTGATTCCTTTGCCATCTACTGTTGGATCCCGGTCTTCTATTCCCACAAACACTTTTTTGATGCGGGCATTGGTGGTTCTTTTACAACAAGGCACTTTAGGTGGATTTCTCTCCACACAAGGCTCAAGGGTTGTAAATAGGGTACATCCTTCTAAATTTTCATTGGCTAGTTTTCTTTCTAACAGTGTGAATTCTGCATGGTCACCTTCTCTTAGTTCTCCACGAAACGCGGTTTCTATTCTACCATCTGGGAAAAGTAAAACAGCACCCACCTTTGGCGGCACTTTGCCGTCAGGTCTTGGTTCATTGACGCTTTTGTTCATCTCGTCAATGGCCATTTGCATGAGTTCTTTATCTGTGTATTTCTTTTTTGCCATAAACTAATTGTCTGAACTTTGATTTCTCTTGATTTCAGGATTACCTTGATGAGTTTATTTGAATTTTTTGTTCTGAATTCGCTTAAATCCCATGCTTTCAGAACCAAAATTAATCAACAAGCCAATCTCTAAATCATAGGCTTCTAGGTAATTGATGGCTTGTGCTAAATGCACATCTTCCAATTTAATAATGGCTTTGAGTTCAACTGAAACAATCCCTTCCACCAAGAAATCAACCCTGCGAGTGCCAATTTGCTGCTGTTTGTAATAAATAGGCATTTCATGTTCACGACTGAACCCAATGCCTTGGTCTGCCATTTCAATTTCCAGCGCTCGCTGATAGATGACTTCTTGAAAACCATTGCCCAAGGCTGAATGAACCGTCATGGCACATCCAATAATTTTGCTGGTTAATTCGCTGTATTTATACTTTTGCCTTATCATAGTCCATCATTTAATCATCTTCATCATAGTTCAGACTTTCCTTCCCAAACAAAGCCTTGCCCATGCGGTACTTGATATCGTAGTTGATGATAAAACTGTTGAAATTGAACTTCGCCTGTATCGTGTTCACCATCAAGCACCACCTGAAATTCGGTTTGTCCACCTTTTGGTTTGAAGACAACAACTTCACTATTTTTAATTTCAGGTAGATTCATATTTCAGGGTTGAACTGCAAGCTAAATTTAGGGAAATATCTGCATTTTCAGCCATTCAAATCGAGTGGTGTTTCAAAATGTTTTTTTTAGAGAGGCACAAGCAGGCTACGCTCATCGGCTAGACCTCATGCACCAGCAATGGGCCAGTGGTTTTGGAGTAGGGTTTAGGGTTGATTTTTTACGGGTCTATGGCTTTGGCAATTCCTTATAGTTTTATGTTCCATTTAATGGATTTTAACCTCTCAGCTATTTTAGACAACGTTTTCAGTATTTCTTTTTCCTCTGGAAGTTTACCAAACACTAATTCACTGAAACTACCGGAGTAAACATTTTTGATTTTGTTCCAAGTGTCGGCTGTTTTTGAAAATATAATTGTATCTATTGGGTGATTTGTGAGCCATTCGTTGTTGCTCTTGAAACTTTCTATGTCGTCATTTGCTACACGTAAAAGCATTGTATCAAAGTCTTTCGACTGCATAAAAGCGCTTAGCTCGCTATCTTTCAATAATAGGTGAATGTCGTAAATGTGTCTAATTTTATTTCGCAAGTCGTTTATCGGTTCTTGGGTTTGAGAAAAACGAACCAAACTCATTATTTTTTCGCACAATGTCCTTTTCGGACTCAAAACCAAGACTTCAAATGAATTTATTCCATATTCATCAATAATGGTCTGTTGCTTGTTTTTCAACATCATTTCATAGATGAACGAGCTTATTTTTACAGTAGAATAAGGTTCAAAATTGCCCAACCAAGTGGATTCTATGATAATGTTGTCCCGAACTTGTCCAAAATGACCAGTGAATTTTTTTTCATAGCTATGTGCTGTTTTTCGTATCATCCCTTTTTTATTGGTTATGCCATCAACCACTATTTCCGGGAGCACTTTTGATACGCTTTTGGAAATCTTTTTGATTTTAGTTTTCAGTTGGTTGCCCGTTTCACCTTTGTTTCGCAACACAACCAAATCAATGTCTTCAGAAAATCGCTGTATCAATCCGAAGCATTTCTGTAAAGCTGTTCCTCCTTTGAAGATTGTTTCTTTGCCAATTTCGTTTTTGAAAATCTGAAACAGTGCATACGTTACCCAATAATCCTTTTCAACATAAACTTCACGTATGCCTTTTTGCTGCGCAGCGGCAATTACCGCATCTTTAAACAGTTCCTTATTTTCATGTAGTCTCATTTAATGTTCCAGTTTTCTGCGGTGGGCAATTCTTTTTCATTTATGCCGTATTCATATTCTGAAAGTGGGTTTAAACTCTTTTTCAATCTTGTTAAATCGTCTGATTTCTTGATGTTTTCCAACAATGCTCCCAGAAATGCCCGCACTCTTGGCGGATAAACCAACCCGCATTTTATCAATAACTCGGTTTCCGATGAGTTGAGTTTTTTCAGCTTTTTAGAAAGGATTTTAATTGCTGAATTTTTATTCAAATCAGGGATTTTCTTGTAATCTTTTAAGGCATCCAACAATTCCAGTAAGTAGAAATTTTTATCTGTCACTTCCACATAGCTTTTTGTGGGCATTGCTTTTATGCTGCCCCTTGAAACTGTAATTCTTTTACTTCTGCTAGCAATTTTTATGGTTTTAGGCACTTGAGTCGTTAGGCCCATTTGGTTGTATAGCGAAGTTCCGGTGATGTAGGCAACGCGTTTACCTTTCTCAAATAGATAAGGTTTTAGGATTTCCTCTTCGCTGGGTTTTAACTCTCCAAAAACAGTTTTCTTGGGCTTGTAAAACACGCCTGTTGAAATCCTTTTGATGGCACCTTTTTCTATTAGTCGTTCAAGAGCTTTGGCAGTTGCAATATATTCTTGTGTGGCAATACCCAACTGCTCGTACTTAAATGTAGTGCCTTCAGCAAAGCGACTAATTTGTTTTTTTATTTTTTGTGTTACGGTCATTGCATTACAAAGGTAGTGCAAATTATCAAAATGTCAAGTAAATGAAACATAATACTTGACATATTACACCTATGATAGCATGCTGAAAAGCATCTCAGTAAAACAAGGCGATGCCGTAGAGAAAAACCAAGTAATGGTGGTTTTGGAGTAGGTTTAGATTATTGTGGAACTAGCGTTCTCGGGTACGAAACGTAAGGCTTTTCGTGTCCGCCCCATGTTTTCTTAGGTGCTGTTATGCACCTGATTTTTATTTTATTTGTTCTCTAGATCGTAGTTCAAATTGTTGCTTGTCGTCCTTTAAGTAGAGAGTTTCTCCATATTTTAGTTGAATGAAAAAGTCCATTCCATTCGGGAAAAATTTTAGCATTAGTTCTCAATCGCAATTTCATAAGTGAAATGAACGTCCCAATTAATCCAAAGGTTTTTTCCGTTTTAAAATTTGTATGTCAAGCCATAGGTTGAGTTGTCCCATATCGAGTTGTTTACCGTCTGTTCCAACTCTACTTTCTTATTTTTAAGTTCTTCCATTCTATTTAGCTGTTGGGTCATATGAAAGTTGGTCGAATTTTTCAAAGGCTTGAACCTTTCCATCTGAACCTTTATAGTCCGTATTGTAGAGTCCAATGCCTTGAAGGTAATATTCGATTATTGTTGATCCAAAATATTCAATTTCTCTTTCAACCTTGATAGTTTTCAATTCCTTGCCGTCAACATTTAGAGTTGTCCAACTAGCTGTGTATTTAAGGGTATCTCCTGAATATAAAGATGACCAAGTGACCGTTTTTCCTGGAGCAGGCATTTTGAACAAAACTAATGGTGGGTTATGGTTTTCTTGTTTGTTGGTTGGCCCTAACATGCTTGTCGAAACTGATTTTGTGATTTTGACTTCATTGTCAGTGAATGTTACAGTATTTGTTTGAATACTTGTCGGTTTTCCAAAGGTCATTTTTGCGTCTGTAATGTTGTAGGAACTTCCCTTGTCAACATAATAAATTGTTCTGGTCATGTCAGTTCGTCCACCTGTTTTGCTTGGTGTATAAAATGTTGCCTTGTTCTTAGGAGAAGTTGGAACGAAAAAGTCCTTAATTGTCTGTGCTTGTGTTGTCAAACTGTTCAAGCAAACCGCTAATGCTAAAATTGATATTTTCATCTTTTTCATGTATTTGTCGTTTTTCAAATAGTCCATAATGGTTTGTGGCTATACGTAGGCAGGTATTTCATCCCTGAATTTTCTACGAATTAAGTTTTTATATTTACTATTTTTCTGTCCTACGAAGCTAAAAAACCCTGCTTGCGTGTAGGTGTTGTTGTGCGTTCGTTCTTCTCTTCCTTCGAGGCAATTTGTATGTCAGCAAGAAACTGAAGTGTCTACATTTACTGGTACGAATAAATATAGTCCGAAACCAGTAAATTT